>DBXA01000024.1:2084-27612 GCA_002309235.1 Christensenella sp. UBA1224
ATCGCTGCCGACCGCATGCTGGCCTTCGCCGTGGAAAAGGCTCCTCTCTCCTGGGACCGTCAGGCGGTGTACGCTTCCTTTGTGGATGCCTTCCTGGCGCTGGATGCCGACCGCGCCGAGGAATTCCCCGGGAACCTGGAGAGTATCGAATGGCTGCTCGACACCGCCTTTGACGACTATGAGGCTGTCGCCGGGCTGTTCGAAGACTCCGGCACCGCCGAGACCATGGCTGTGCTTCTGTCAGACCCCGGCGCCCGCACTCAGTGGAACGCGCTTGACGGACTCCTTTCGGAGCTGGTGAAATGGCAGGCAAAATGACACAAAGGCATAAAAAAGACGCCGCAGAAGGTGCTGATGCAGGGCATTGTTCGGATCCGGGCGGATTGGCAGGTGCCTTCAAGGGAAATACCCGTATATGTGGTATTGATGACTTGAGTGCGAACGGATAGTGCTTTGTGTCGCTTCTCCGCGGGGCGTGGATTAATATGATCGACTATGATCATTAAGGGATTGGATACCGGCAGGCACCGTGGAAGATGAGCACGTAGGACACTTGTATGCGTGCAGGACGCATCTGCTTCATCAGATGCCTGTGCGTTTCATTCGTAAGATAAGCAAGAGGATGCGCGGGCTATCCTGTCGGAAAGACTTCTGCATTTCTGTATCAGGCCAAAGATGGATGCATATTTGCTGATCAAAAGGCTGCTGCTGTTGCCCCGGTGATTTATTTGTCTCGCAGATTGGTTGATATGGTGTATGTGTAATACTCAATGATTTGTTGAAATGATCTTGAGGTCATACTGGGATTTTTGTATCATAATATCCGGAAAGTCTTGTACTCTCAATTCATATTTGACAAACCTCCTGCCCTGTGGTAATATTCCTTCTAAGAAAATGCAATGATGGGAACAAGTAGACCGTTTATGGCTCTTCAAGAGAGTCCCCGGCAGGTGTGAGGGGATGGAGCGGGGCGGGCCGAATACATCCCGGAGCAGGCACGGTGAAAGCCATTTGTCAATAGCTGTGTCCGGGTGCGCCCGTGAAAGCGCGCAGGAGGCCGCATTATGTGCGGCGAACGGAAGTGGTACAGCGGTCATGATCGCCTTCCCGGCATATTTGCCGGAAAGGCGTTTTTTCGTATGATGGAGGGAAAGGTTATGGAATTCACCGAAGCTAAATTCTCAAAGCTGATAAGCCCCCTGAACGGGAGCGTCATCCGGGATATCTTCAAGCTTCTCGGGAAGCCCGGTATGATATCCTTCGCCGGCGGCAACCCCTCGAACAAGGCGCTGGAGCCGGAGGTGATCGCGCCGATCGCCCATGATGTGATACTGAAGGTCGGCACGCCCATACTGCAGTACGGAGGCACGGAAGGCTTTGCGCCTCTCAGGGAGAGCGCTGCCAAGTTCCTGACAGGCTCAGGCGTGAACGCCAAGCCGGAATGGATACTGCCCACGGAGGGCTCCACCCAGGCGATGGACCTGCTGTTCAAAGCGCTCATAGACCCGGGCGATACGGTGCTGTGCGAGAGTCCCACTTTCCTGGGCACGATACAGGCGCTCCACACCTACGGGGCGAAGCTCGTGGCTGTCCCCACCGATGAAAACGGCATGCTGCCGGACGCGGCGGAGGAAGCCATCCGCAAGTATTCACCGAAGCTCATGTACATCATACCCACCTTCCAGAACCCGACGGGCGTGACACTGAGCCTGGAAAGGCGCAAACGGATCGCGGAGCTTGCCTCGAGATACGGCGTCATCATCGCGGAGGACGACCCTTACCGCGACCTCCGGTACGAGGGGGAGGCACTGCCGTCCATACAGTCCTTTGATGAGGAGGGCTGGGTGGTATACCTTTCCTCTTTCTCAAAGCTCGTATCGCCGGGTATGCGCGTGGGCTGCGCAGTGGTGAAGATCCCTTCCCTTATGCGCAAGATGGTGATAGGCAAGCAGTCCTCGGACCTGCATTCGCCCCTCATCACGCAGGCGATCATAGACGAATACTTGAGAAGGGGACTCATGCCAGCCCATGTGGAGCGGATACGCGCTCTTTACAGGGAGCAGCTGGCTGCCATGCTGGATGGGTTTGCCGCGTTCCCGCAGGGCACGACGCACACCGTACCCCAGGGAGGTCTGTTCGTATGGGGCAGGCTGCTGGAGGGCATGGATGCGGTGAAGCTGCTGGGCGCCGCGGTGGATGCCAACGTGGCATACGTGCCGGGCACGCATTTCTACCCGGATGGAGGGAACCCGGAAACCTTCCGGCTGAATTTCTCCAACGCGGCGATCCCAGATATCCGGGAGGGGATGGCGCGCCTGGCCGGCATCATCGAAAAAGAAGCAAAAAATTGAGATTACTGCATAAGGAGCGATCGATATGAGCAACGCACTCGATATCCTGAAGGAAAGAGGATTCCTGGCACAGATCACATTCGAGGAAGACCTTTACAAGGCCTTTGACCAGGGCATGGTCACCTTCTACACGGGCTTTGACCCGACGGCCGACAGCCTGCATATAGGCCACTATATCCCGATCATGGCCATGAGCCACCTGCAGAGGGCAGGGCATAAGCCTATCGCGCTGATGGGCGGCGGTACCGGCATGATAGGCGACCCTTCCGGCAAGAGCGAGCTGCGCCAGGTACTGACGGTGGAGACCATCGACCACAATGTGGAATGCATCAAAAAGCAGATGGCCAGGTTCCTCGATTTTGACCAGTCCAAGCCCAACGGCGCCATGATCGTGAACAATGCGGACTGGATCCGCAGCCTCAACTATATGGACCTGCTGCGGGATGTGGGGCACCTGTTCACGGTAAACCGCATGCTGGCGGCGGAATGCTACAAGCAGCGCATGGAGCGCGGCCTTACATTCCTGGAATTCAACTATATGATCATGCAGAGCTATGACTTCCTGCAGCTGTTCCGCAATTACGGCTGCATCCTGCAGGCGGGCGGCGACGACCAGTGGTCCAATATGCTGGCCGGAGCGGATCTCATCCGCCGCAAGGAGCAGAAGGACGCTTTTGCCCTCACCTTCAAGCTTCTCCTCACCCATGAGGGCAAGAAGATGGGCAAGACCGAAAAGGGAGCCCTGTGGCTGGATGCAAACCGCACCTCTCCGTACGATTTCTACCAGTACTGGCGCAACGTGGATGACGCGGATGTGGAAAAGTGCCTGGCCCTTTTGACGTTCCTCCCGATGGAAGAGGTGCGCAGGCTGGGCGCCCTCAAAGACAGCGCCATCAACGAGGCAAAGCGCACTCTGGCGTTTGAGGTGACAAAGCTGATACACGGCGAGGAGGAGGCGCAGAAGGCGCGCGAGGCAGCGGAGGCCCTGTTTTCCGGCGGGGGACAGGCTTCGGCAGCCCCTACCACCACTGTGACGAAGGAGCACCTGGATACCGATAAAAGGCTCATCACGCTGATGGTCAAGGCAGGCCTTTGCAAATCCAACGGCGATGCCAGAAAGCAGATCGAGCAGGGCGCTGTGACCATCGGGGATGAAAAGGTGACGGACCCTAACTTCGCGGTATCCGCCGAGATGCTCGAGGGTGAGGGGCTTCTCGTCCGCAAGGGCAAGAAGAGCTACCACAGGTTCATACTCGGCTGATATCTGCAAAAGGAAATGCGGCATATGCATGAGCGCGTGTGCCGCATTTTCGGAATGCAAGGAAAAACGATACGGGAGAGACGCTGAACGGATGGACGGAACCCTGAAACCGTATAAAACGCTGATCCGGAGGGCATCCGGGGAATTCACCATCAACAGATCCCGCTTTATCGGGCACGGCGCGCCCTGCGCTTCGGAGGAGGAGGCACTGGCCTTCCTTTCGGAGATGCGCGCGGCCTATAAGGATGCCTCCCATAACTGCTATGCCTATGTCATAGGCACCAATAAGGGCATCATGCGCTACAGCGATGACGGGGAGCCCGGCGGAACGGCAGGCATGCCCATCATGGAAGTTTTAAAGGCGCGGGACGTGACGAACTGTGCTGTGGTCGTTACGCGTTATTTCGGGGGGATACTGCTTGGCGCGGGCGGCCTTGTGCGGGCGTATACAAAAGGCGCTGTGACGGCGCTGGAGGCTTCCGGCGTAGGCGTGATGCATCCGACGGCAACGGGCCTCATAGACGTCCCTTACCCTATGCTCTCAAGGTTCGAATATATGCTGAGGTCGCAGCCCGTCATCGTGCGGGAAAAGTCCTTCGGGGAAACGGTCACATTTACGCTTTCCGTCAAAAGCTGCGATGAGGAGGCCTTCTCGCGAGACCTCGCCGGGGCGAGCGACGGGAGACTGGAGTTTATTCGCATGGAGGAGGACTATATGCCCTGGGAAGAGGGCGGGGAGCCGGGCAGCGAGCCCGGGCAGAAGTGATATGAAGCTGCTCGAACACACAGTCCCCGCGGATATACGGGATATGCCGGTCTCTGCCTACCTGAAGAGGGCGTACCCGAGCATACCGCAGTACGCCCTGCGCGAAGCCCTTTCCAAAAAGGACGTGCGCGTGAACGGACAGCGCGCGCTCCTAGGCGCGCATGTCACTGCGGGGGATGAGGTAAAGCTCTATATCGCCGATAAGTACACCGGGAACGGCCTTGCCGTGCTCCATGAGGGAGGAGGCCTGCTGGTATGTGAAAAGCCCCAGGGGCTGCCTGTCGACCTGGATGGTGACGGCATCGGAGAGGATACGCTCTTATCCCGCGCGAGGGCCTCGTATCCCGAGGCGGAGCTCCTGCACAGACTGGATGCTGGGACAGGCGGGGTCATACTCCTTGCGATACGGGAGGATACCTGCGAAGCCATGCTCAGGGCCTTCCGGGAAGGTACCCTTATAAAGGAATATACGGCCTGCCTTCTTGGCGCACCGGAGAAAAAGGCCGGTACATGGGAAGGCTATATTGCAAAAAATTCTTCGGAAAGCCTTGTGAGGGTGTATGACAGCCCGCGTGAAGGGGCAAAGAGGGCGGTTTCGGATTACCGCATCGTTTCGGAAACGGAATACAGGGGCGAGCGGCTCTCGCTGGCCTGTATACGGATCCATACGGGGCGCACACACCAGATACGCGCACAGGCTGCCCATGCGGGCATGCCGGTGATCGGCGATGATAAGTATGGGAACAGGGAGGCAAACCGCCTGCTGAACGCGCGGCTGCCTTCGCTCTGGTGCTCCGCGATGGAGCTTGCGGGCCCGGCCGTGCCGGAGGATCTTCGGGGGCTCCGCTTTGAGAGCCGCCCGCGGTTCCCCCTCATGCGGCTCTTTGAGGAAGGATGATATGCCTGTATGATAAAACTCGCGGCTATGGATCTTGACGGTACTCTCCTGAATGAGAGGAGCGCTCTCTCCGAAAGGAGTATAAATGCCCTGCGGGCATGCGAAGCGCGGGGCGTGCGCATGGTGCTCGCAAGCGGCAGGGGCTTTGAATCCGCCCGCATCTTCGCGCGGCAGGCGGGGCTTGAAAGCCCCATCATCTGCGCAAACGGCACTCGCGTGGAGGCATCTCCCTTCGGGCCGACGCTCATGGAGGATATCATACCGGAGGAGCTTGGCAGGTTTACGGCAGATGCCATGTTCGCTTCCGGGATACATTTCGTCTGCTACGCAAGGGGCGTAAACTACAGGGTGCACATCCACGATAAGGCACGCGGGAATATGCCGGCGCCTTCGCCGGACGGGCCGGGATATACTTTGCGTTTATGCGACGACGAACGGGAGATGTTCGAAAAGGGCGCCCTCTGCGCCTATAAATTCGTGGCCTTTGCACGCGGGGAGGAGATGCACGCGCTGCACCTGCTGCGTGAAAAGCTGGAAAGGGAGACAAACGCGGCTGTGTCATCCTCATGGTATGACAACGTGGAGGTGCTGGCGCACGGCGCCGGAAAGGGAAAGGCGCTCCGGTTCCTTGCGGACAGGTACGGCCTTGCGAGGGATGAGATCATGGCCTTCGGTGACCAGATGAACGATATGGATATGCTGGGGGAGGCCGGCTGGCCTGTGGCTATGGGGAACGCGGTGGAGGAGCTCAAGGCCGTCTCCCGGCTTACGGCTCCGACGAACAGGGAGGACGGCGTCGCCTGCGTGCTTGAAAAATACGTTCTTGGCGGTGAGGCAGGATGATGCATATCGTATTGGTCGAGCCTGAGATACCGCAGAATACGGGCAATATCGCCCGCACCTGCGCCGCGACGGGCGCGCGGCTGCATCTCATAAAGCCGCTGGGCTTTTCGCTTGAGGACAAGTACCTGAAGCGGGCAGGGCTTGACTATTGGAACCTCATGTCGTATACCGTATATGAGAGCTGGCAGGATTTCCTTGACAGGAATCCGGGGGCTGTGATGCGCTTGTTTACCACCAAGGCGCTCCGGGATTACGCGCAGTGCTCCTATACCGATAACATGTACCTGGTTTTCGGCAAGGAGACGAAGGGCCTTGACGAGGCACTGCTCCGGAGCCGGTATGAGGATTGCGTGCGCATCCCCATGCGGCCGGAGGCCCGCAGTCTGAACCTTTCGAACAGCGTGGCCATAGCGCTGTATGAGGCGCTGCGCCAGCAGTCCTTTCCCGGCCTTGCAGGGCAAGGCAGGCTCACCTCGCAGGAAGGGCCTGAATGGAAGGACTACGTCTGAAACGGAACGAACAGGCCGGAAAAGCTGTCTAAAAATGTGTATCTGACAGCAGGGAGGGAAAGCGGTATGGCGAAAAGAAAGACGAGGAGCGGGAAAAGAAGGAACCGTTCCCGGGATGCCGCATGGGATTTTATCGGCATCGTGATAAGCGTATTGGTCATAGCGATCTGCGCCGTTCTTCTCAGTTCCCTTGCGGGATGGCTTTCCGCGGACTTCAGGGATACTTTCGCGCTGCTCGGGAAAACGGTGGCAGGGGCAGTCTTTACCGGCAGGTGACCGGATCAAAGGTAAGGCGGTGCAAGGTATGCGTATAGATTGGGCGGATGTCCTTTCTGAGATAGAGGCTTGCCAAAAGTGCAGGCTGCGCGCGGGCTGCAGCCGGACAGTGCCCGGTGAAGGGGACCCGCATGCCCGCCTAATGCTGATCGGGGAAGGCCCGGGCGGCGAGGAGGACAGGCTGGGACGACCGTTTGTCGGGGCTTCCGGACAGCTGCTCGATAAGATGCTCTCTGCGATCGGCATCAGGCGGGAAGAGACGTATATCGCCAACATCGTGAAATGCCGCCCGCCCATGAACCGTCAGCCGGCTCCAGATGAAGCGGAAGCATGCCTTCCGTACCTGAGAAAGCAGACGGCGCTCATCCGTCCGCGCGTCATCATGCTTTTGGGGGCAACCGCGGCAAAGTATACGATATCGCCGGAGATCCGGATAACGCGTGACAGAGGGAAATGGGTGGAGAGAAAAGGCGTCTGGATGATGCCCACCTATCACCCTTCCGCGCTGCTGCGCGACCCCGCCCTCAAAAGACTTGCATGGGAGGATCTGAAGGCGGTAAGGGACAAACTGAAGGAACTTGAGGAGGTGCCAGAGCCTTGACGTTGGATGCAGTGAACGCCGGTATCCGGGAGATGTGCGAAAGAAAGTATCCCGGCAGGAGACCGGTCTTCGGCGAAGGAAAAGCCGGCTGTACGGTGATGCTGATCGGGGAAGCGCCGGGCGGACAGGAAGAGGCGCAGGGAAGGCCTTTTGTCGGAAAAGCCGGGAAAAATCTGGATGAATTTCTGGCGATGGCTGACATACCCAGAGAGGATGTCTATATCACGAATGTCGTGAAGATACGCCCGATCAGGATATCCAAGACAGGCACGATCTCGAACCGGGCTCCCGCTTCCGCGGAGACGGGAGATTTCCTGCCATGGCTCCTCGAGGAGATCAGGGCGGTCGATCCTTCCGTCGTGGTGACACTGGGCAACACGCCACTGAAGGCGCTTCTCGGGAATGGGCAGACGATAGGCGCTGTCCACGGAAAAATACAGTCTCTGGAAGGGAGAAGGCTGTACCCGCTGTATCATCCTGCCTCCGTCATCTATAACCGTTCCCTCCGGGACGTGTATGCGGCGGATGTCCGGAGCCTGGGAGAGGTGCTCAGGGAATGGAACGTATTGTAGAATGCCGTACGCCTGGAGAAATGCTGGCCTTCGCACGTGCGGGCACGAAGCCCGGGAGATTGCCGGAGACTCTGTGGGCATGCACAAAAGCGGGAAACAGCATGCTTCGGGACAAGCACATTTTTCTCCTGGACAGGGAGACAGGTTCCAGGCTTCTCCTTACATCATCGGGCGATACCGCGTGGGTATCGCTTCTTCATATCGGGGTGGGAGGGCTTGGCGCCGTCGTTGAGAGGGCGAAGGAGACGGCCGGACAGTGGGGTGCTCTCATGCTGCGCGGGCCCGTATCCCCGGATGGGAGCGGCTTTGGCCTCGGCCTTTTTGCGGGAGGGGGAGATACGGCCTCCCCATGGCATCCTTCCAATCCCGCTTCCTGGTGTGATGAGATGGAAAGATGCGGCTTCGAATCCGCCGAAACATTCTATGAGATGCGCATGGATATCCCGGATGCGGAAAGCCCCTTCCGGAGGCTTGCACAGAGGAGTAAAGCTTCCGGCGTCACGGTCGTGCAGGCGGATCTAAGGGATAGAAGATGTGCCGAGGAGGCTTATGCCGTCAGCGAGGACGCGCATGTGCGTTCCTTCAGAGCGTTTGCGGGTACGCTGAAACGCGTGAGACGCATATCAAAAGATGCAGGCGCTTATATCGCCTGTCAGAACGGTGCTGCAGCGGGCTGGCTTCTGTACACCCTTGAAGAGAGCGGAGCACGCATACTGCACATACAGGTGCTGCCCGGTTACAGACATACCTGGGTGACACCGGCTTTGATCGACAAGGCGTGGGAGCTCGGCAGGATCCGCGGCTGCCTTTTCGCATCTACGATAGACGCACAAAACCGCCTTTCATTGGATATCGCGCGCAGCGCCGGAATGCGGATCTATAGGGAATATCGCATGTTTCGGCTTCTTCTTTAAAATTTAACACTGATAATCCTGCAAAACACCTTTCCTAAAGCATGGTTTTGTGTATTATAGTCAGGTGCACGATTGTATGTGAGTATCAACTCCATCGGAGGGAACGGAATGACTTTTAAGAAATGCCCCAGATGCGAACTGAATTATATCCTTGACGGCGGTGAGCTCTGCACCGTCTGCCGCCGTGAGGTACGCGGCGAATCGTTTGATGACGATACGATAGAGATGTGCTCCGAATGCGGGGAGAACCCGGCACTGCCCGGCAGCGAATACTGCGCGGCCTGTCTCAAGATCGTCAACAGGCGCAATAAGGTGGAGATACCTGCGTCGGAAGACGTGGGCATCGGGGAAAATGTGACTATGAGCATAGACAATGACGATGTCAGCAGCATGGATGAGCTCGTCATAGGCGAGGCGGATGCTGCTCCGTTCGACGATGATTACGCCGAAGACGACGAGCCTTCCTCCATGAGGCGCGGCAAAGGCAGGAGCCAGGCAGACGAGTTCGAAGAGAGCGGCTTCAGCGTAGTGAATGCCGAGGACGGTATGAACGAGCATGACGGTCTACTCGATCTCTGATCTGCACATGTCCTGCGGCGATAAGCCGATGGATGTGTTCGGGGCAAACTGGGAAAACCATGTGGAACGGATCTGTGATGACTGGCGATCCAAAGTGGCCGAAGAGGACCTTGTCCTTTTGCCCGGCGATTTTTCCTGGGCGATGCACCTTCGGGAAGCGGTTCCGCACCTGGCTCTCATCGCCTCTCTTCCGGGCAGGAAAGTGCTGCTGCGCGGCAACCATGATTTCTGGTGGTCCGCGATAGGCAGGGTGCGCGAAGCGCTGCCGGAGGGCATGTATGCGCTACAGAACGATGCGCTTGTATTTGGGGAATGCGTGCTGGCGGGTACAAGGGGCTGGCTGCTCCCCGGGGAAGATACGGATGCCGGGGACAGGAAGATCTTCGACAGGGAACTGATCCGCCTCCGGCTGTCGCTCGCAGAGGCGCGCAGGGTCATGCCGCAAGGCAGGCTGATCGTGATGCTGCACTTCCCGCCGGCCACGCTCCTGCAGCCGGATACGCCGTTTACGGAGATGATAAGCGAATTCCTGCCGGAGGTCGTCATATACGGGCATTTGCACGGTCAGGCGGCAAAAAACGCACTGACGGGGCTGCATAACGGTATCGAATACCGCCTTGTGAGCTGCGACGCGCTGGATTTCAGACTTGCGAAGATAATAGAAGGATGATCTGTACGGGCTGTTGTTGAAACAGCCCTCTTTTTTTGCCTCCGGACAGCCGGAGGTCCTTTTTTTATCAAAAAAACCAAAAATCTGTCAAAATAGGTGGCAAATAGTGTGGACTTGTGTTATAATGTGTCAACACAGGTCAATATAGGTGGCAGAATATACCCATAAGGGGCAGGAGGTGATACGCCATGGCTATCCTTTTTTCCGGGAGTCATATACAGACCATAGATAAAAAGGGCCGCGTGACCGTGCCGGCGGCGTATCGCGAATCCCTTGGGGAAAAGTTCACCGTAGGCCTGAACGGCAATTTTACGACAGCAGCCATCTATCCGCAGGCGAAGTGGGAGACGATAGGTGAAAAGCTTGCCAGGATACCGGATACCGATGAGGATGGCATGCGGTATGTAAGGCTGATCATCGGCTCTTCGTTCGCGGATTCCACGCTGGATGGGCAGGGGCGCGTGCTCGTGCCGCCTACGCTCAGAAAAAAGGCGGGTCTCCTCAAAAGCGTCGTCTTTGTCGGCATGGGAGAATACTTCGAAATGTGGGATGAAGACAGGTACTTCTCCGTGATCGAGGCAGACCAGAACGACAAACAGCTGATCAGGCATGTGAATGAGACCTATTTCAGCCCCAGGCGGGATGAATGAACCGGACAATGGAGGAATAAACAGTGAAACGTCAGGGTGCGGGATACGCAGATCAATTTGTGGATGACGAACTTGCTTCCGTATGGGAGGAAGAGGATTTTTCCGCGATCAAGCCTGTCAGAAAGTACAAAAGAAGCCAGGGAAGCGCGGCATCCTTCTTTAAATTTGTCTTCCTTGTGGTGCTTCTCGTCGGCCTTGTCCTCCGGATCTACCGGGTAGCTATCATTTACAACAGAAACTGCCAGATCGAGACTTTGCAGGCTACGGTCGAATCCTGCCGGCGTGAATACAACAATTACAACGAGCGCTATGCCTTCCTTTATAAAAATCTGCTGGACAAAGCGCGGGATGTGGCGGAAAACGAGTTGGGCATGGTCAAAGCCGGCGAGGAGGATATCCGTACGCTGTCCCTGGGCGGAAATTCCGTTGCCGTGGCGGACGCGGGGGAGTAGGCTTTCCCGTATGCGCCTTGAAGGAGGTCCCTTATGGTTTTAAAAACTCTGGCGGAAGCTGCGCCGTGCCTGATCAGCACGACAGGCGATATGCAAACACAGATACTTTCACTGTGTATCGATTCACGCAAGGTACAGGAAGGAGCACTTTTTTTCTGTACGCCGGGCATGAAAGCCGATGCACATGACTATGCGCCACAGGCCGTGAAAGCAGGGGCTGCGGCGCTTGTCGTCGAAAGGATACTTCCCCTCGATGTGCCGCAGATACTCGTAAAAAACGTGCGTCAGGCACTGAGCTATATGGCTGCGGAATTTTACGGAGATCCCGCGGAACACCTGCACCTGATAGGTCTGACGGGGACGAAAGGAAAAACGACTACGAGTTATCTCATCAAATCCATACTCGAAGAGGCAGGGTTCAAGACCGGTCTGATCGGAACAGTGTGTTCCATGATCGGGGAAGAGAGGCTGCCCTCGACACTGACGACGCCGGATCCTCTGGAATTTCAGCACCTTTTGAGGCTGATGGCGGACAGGGGCGTTACGCATGTGGTCATGGAGGTTTCGGCCCATGCTCTCGATATGGAACGCGTGTCCGGCATGGTGTTCGACGCTGCTGCCTTTACAAACCTCTCCCAGGACCATATGGATTATTTCGGCGATATGGAACGGTATCTCACAGCCAAAATGCGCCTTTTTGAAGCGGGCATGTGCAGGAAAGCCGTGTATAATTGCGATGACGATATCGTGCGTTCGGCTATGCAGGGCATCCCTGCGGTCTGCGTCGGTATCCGGGAACCGGCCGATGTCTTCGCTAAGAACATAGAGGTCAAGGAAACCGGGTATGAGTTTGACCTCGTGTTTTACAAAAGGGCCAGGATCAAGACGCATATCAGGCTGAGCGGTATGTTCAATGTATACAATGCTCTCGTGGCTGCCGCGGTGTGTGAGGCGGTCGGCGTAGAACATGAGGTGATCGCGAGGGGACTGTACGCGGTCTCCGGTGTTCCGGGGCGTATGGAAATGCTGGAAACCGATACGCCTTATCGCGTGATATTGGATTACGCCCATTCCCCGGATGCTTTGGAGAATATACTTTCAGCCGTAAGGCAGATGTGCCAGGGCAGAGTAGTCGCCCTTTTCGGCTGCGGCGGTGACCGCGACAGAGAAAAGCGGCCGATCATGGGCGAGATCAGCGGGAACATGGCGGATTATACGATCATCACCAGCGATAATCCCCGTACGGAAGACCCCCATGAGATACTCAAGGCCATTGAAGAGGGCATGCAGCGTACGGACGGCGATTACACCGTGATCGAGAACAGGCGTGAAGCCATACGCTACGGACTTTCCATGTGCCGCGAGAACGATGTGCTGATCCTTGCGGGGAAAGGACACGAGACCTACCAGGAGATAAACGGAGTAAAGCATCCGTTTGACGAAAAAACAGTTGTAAAGGAGCTCCTCTCGGAAATGAGAGGCAGGTAATATGCAAAGGATCATCTGGACAGCGGTGGCTGCTTTTGCCCTGTCGCTTGCGATAGGCCCGTTTATTGTAAAATGGCTCCGGAAGATGAAGATGGGGGGAAAGGAATACGATCTCGGCCCTCAGAGCCATCTCGCCAAGCAGGGCACTCCCATCATGGGTGGAATCATCTTCTTTGGGACTATGGTCGTGCTTCCTTTGATCATGCATGCGCCGGGCTATACCTGGCGGTTTGTGCCGGAGACAGTCGTTTGCATACTCGGTTTCGGGGCGATCGGCTTTACCGATGACTATATCAAAATAAAGCTGAAAAGGCATGAAGGCCTTTCGCCAAAGCAGAAGCTGCTGCCCCAGATCGCCCTGTCTATAGTGCTTGCGGTGTGGTCGTACCATACCGCCGGTTCAAGGTTCATCGTGCCGTTTTCAGGCGCTGAGTGGGATCTGGGCCTCCTCTATATCCCGGTGATGGCGTTTATCCTCGTCGCGGTGGTGAATTCCGCCAATCTCCTGGATGGGTGCGACGGACTGCTCGCAGGCTGCTCCATACTGGATTTCGCGGCCTTTATCCCGATACTTGCGGTTTTGAACCTGGATGGCGGGGATAACCTGATGCTGACGGCTGCGGTATCTGCCGGTGCCCTTATGGCTTTCCTCTGCTTCAATACGTACCCTGCAAAGGTCTTTATGGGCGATTCCGGTTCCTTTGCCATAGGCGGCTCTATCGCGGCGATCGCGATGTGCTCCGGCCTGTCGCTCATCCTTCCGATCATCTGTCTTGCGATGATGCTGTCGAGCTTGTCCGATATCATCCAGATCAGTTATTTCAAGATCACGCATGGCAAGCGTATCTTCCGGATGGCTCCGCTCCAGCATCATTTTGAACTGTCGGGCATGCCGGAGACCCAGGTTGTGAATATGTACAGGATAGCGACCGCGATACTGTGCCTTATGACAGTAGCCGGCTTCCTGAAATAGAACGATCGATCGGGAGAAGGCGGGGCTTTCTCCCGTTTCTGTTTGAAAAGAGGTTTCATCTTTGGAACGATATGTTGTACTCGGTATGGCCCGTTCCGGCATAGCGGCGGCGCATCTTTTGGCCGGGATCGGAAAACATGTTTTGATCTGTGATGCGAAGACGGAGGATAAGCTGGATGCCTCGATAGCGCTTCTGCATGAAGAAAATGTCGAATGGCACCTGGGGGAGGACCCCTGTACATTGCTCGATGGCGCTCATGCCCTTGTGGTCAGTCCCGGTGTTCCGGATACCAATCCCGCTGTCGTTCTGGCGAAGGAAAAGGGTGTAGAGGTGATGGCGGAGATCGAGCTTGCCTGGCGCATGTTCCGCGGGGTTACCTGTGCTGTTACGGGTACGAACGGCAAGACCACGACAACTACCCTTCTTGCTGAGATCTTCCGGAATGCCGGATATAAAGCCGAACCGGTGGGAAATATCGGCATACCCTTTACGGGGATCTGCAGGGATTCGCAGACCGGCGATATCGCCGTGTGTGAGGTCTCTTCTTTCCAAATGGAGACCTGCTCACGCTTCAGGCCCAGAGCTGCAGCTGTGCTCAACATCACGCCTGATCACCTGAACAGGCACGGAACGATGGATGTATACATCGGCCTGAAAAAGAAGATATTCGCCAATATGGCAGGGGATGACGCGGTTATCCTGAATTACGATGATCCCGTATGCAGGGCTATGGCGGATGATGCAAAATGCCGCGTCATCTTTTTCAGCCGCAGGGAATCGCTGGAGAAAGGCGCCTGTCTTGCAGACGGTATGCTCATGTATGACGGGATGCCGCTGTGCACTGCGGATGATGTGTATATCAAAGGCAGTCACAATATCGAAAATGCCCTTGCTGCCTCTGCCGTGGCAGCTTTTATGGGTGTGTCTCCGGAGACGATAGCAAAAACGCTCACCACCTTCAGAGGAGTGGAGCACAGAATAGAGAAATTTCTTGAAAAAGACGGAATCACCTATATCAATGATTCAAAGGGCACCAACACGGATTCCACGATAAAGGCGATCCGTACGATGACGCGTCCTACGGTCATCATACTCGGCGGTTCGGAAAAGAATCAGGATTTTGCGGAGATGGCGCGTGAGATGCTCGCCTCACAGGTGAAGGCTGCCGTGCTCATCGGGGTGACGGCGCCGCAGATAAAGAGACAGCTGCTTGAGGAAGGGTTTACACAGCTGTATGAAGCGGGAAGCGACTTTGAAAAAGCGGTAAGGCTCGCTGTAAGAGTGGCGAGGCAGGGCTGGAACATACTGCTTTCTCCCGCAAATGCGTCTTTTGATATGTTCACGGATTATGAAGCGCGGGGCAGGATATTCAAGGAGATCTGCACGCGGATAGCCGGGGAGGTATAAAAGCTTGGCTGCAAAGAAAAAGAGCCCTTCCGGCGGTATTATCGTTTTGCTGATCGTTCTCATCGCGGCGGCGGGATATCTCTTTTTTTCGAAGATGAATGTGCTCAATTCGATCACGGTTGACGGCGTCACGCGTTCCGAAAGGGACAGGATCGTATCCCTGCTCGGCCTTGAGGCTGGGAAAGATGTATCCTCAATAGATCTTTCCGAGGTCAGGCGCATCATAAGGCAGGACGGTGCATATGAGGTCCTCGCGTGCGAGATGAGGACCGGCGGAAACCTCTATCTCGATCTGAGGGGCAGGGTAGCAAGGGCAAAGATAAAGGATACAGGCATGCTCTACATCATAGATGAATATGGGCAGGTCATGGCGAAATACGCGGCAGGTGATGCTTACAGCGAGGGGAAGGAATACAGCCTCCTCGATGTGACAGGGCTTGAGATCCATGGCGCAGCTGCGATAGGCAGCGAGCTTCCCGCGGCGGATCAGAACCAGGTGATCGCTGTATCGACAGTGATACGGGCGATGGATTCCACGGGTCTGTACAGCCTGGTGACAGAGCTCAATGTCCAGGACCTCAATAATATCTATATGGCGACGGTATACGGCTACTTTGTCGAATTCGGTGACTCGGGCAAGGCGGAAAACAAATGCAATATCATTTCACAGGTCATCGCGGATCTCAGACAAGAAGGCAGGTACGGCGGCTCTATCGATGCGACTTCCGGCGAGAGCGCGGTCTATAAACCTTCCTGAGTTGTCCAAATGATGAAATTTATTTCAAATAAATCTGAAAAAAGATTTACAAAAGTAAGAATATATTGTATAATCTTGTGAGAATGAGCGGACAGCTATACCTATCCGGAGGACAGATATGAAGACTACAGCTGCCGTGATCGATTTCGGCACGAGCAAAATAGTGACTGCTATAGCGGATACAGGCACTTTTTCACGTTTTGATATTCGGGGTACGGGTACGGTGCCCTATGCCGGCTATCAGGACGGGGAATGGATAGAGCCTATAGAACTCAAAAACCGGATCAAGGATTCCATCACAGCGGCCGAATACGAGGCACATGTCAATATCAAGGAAATATTCGTTTCGGTGCCTGCGGACAGACTGCATGTAAAGCTTGCGGATGCGGAGATCGATGTGAGCTCCGAGGACGGGAAACTTTCGGAACAGGATATGGATCTGGTCGAGGATGCCTGTGCGGATCTCCTGGAAAAGACATCCCAGGTCATCATACACCGAAGCCCTGCCTGGTTCAGCGTGGATGGCGGAAAAAAGACGATGACGCCTCTTAAGAACATGAACCTGAAAAGGGCCGGGATGATCAGGGGCCTTACTTCCTTCATCACGGTCGATGCGGCTTATGTGAAGGAAATGAGGGAACTGTTCGCCTCGCTGAATATCGAGGTGAGAGGTTTTGTTTCGAGCGCTATGAGCGATGCTCTCATGTATATCGATCCGACTGAGCGTGATAAGACGCAGGCTTTCGTGGATGTAGGGTACCTCAATACGGAGTTTTCCGTCGTCGAAGGGGATGCATTGGTCTTCCATAAGGTGCTGCCTGTGGGCGGCGGCCTTATCACGGCGGATATAGCGGAAAACCTGGGCCTGAGTATGGAATCGGCGGAGAAGATAAAGCGTGAATTCTCCTTCAGCTATGATGACCTTGCCGATAAGCTGCCGCAATACGACGCGTTTGAGGATGGCCTGAGGTATTCGTTCGATTACGTAACGGTGGCCAATGCCATGGATCAGACCTGCGTGGAGCTGATAGACGGCCTTTCGCAGGCGATCGAAGAGGCAGGCACCGCGCTTGCGAGCAAAGCGGTGATCTACCTTACGGGCGGCGGCATCGCGGGGATGAAAGGCGCCTCGAACTGGCTTGCGGAGCAGCTGGACTACGAAGTCAAGACGGTCCGCGGGCAGTCCTCAAAGCTGAGCGGTTACGGCTTTACGAGCGTGTTGAGCGAGCTTGACAGCGTTTTCGGCGCGATCGAGCAAAAAACACAGACAGAACAGAGCCTCCCGGGCAGGCTCGTGAGCGGGATGAAGAGCTTCCTGCGGAAGGACCATGGCCCCGCGGAAACAGAGGAGCCGGCCGGATCCGATGAAGCAGGCGAAGATAAAAACTGATCATATTGCGAAATAATTATTTAAGGGGGATGCCTTGTGCTGGAATTTGAAGTCGAAAGCTCCAATTTTGCTTCCATAAAGGTAATTGGTGTCGGAGGCGCCGGTACCAACGCCGTCAACCGCATGGTAGATGTGGGACTGAAGGGCGTTGATCTGATCGCCGTAAATACCGACAAGCAGGCCCTTGCCCTGAGCAAGGCGCCCATGAAGATCCAGATCGGTGAAAAGCTCACCAAGGGGCTCGGCGCGGGTGCTGTGCCGGGCATCGGACAGAGAGCCGCGGAAGAAAGCCGTGAAGAGATAGCGGAAGCGATCAAAGGCTGTGACCTGGTATTTGTGACCTGCGGCATGGGCGGCGGTACCGGCACCGGCGCGGCGCCTGTGATCGCGGAGACTGCTAGGGACATGGGGATACTGACGATAGGCGTCGTTACAAAGCCGTTCCCGTTTGAAGGCCGTCAGCGCATGCGCAATGCCGAGGCGGGCATCGAGCAGCTCAAGATGGCTGTGGATACCCTTGTGGTCGTGCCGAATGAGAAACTCCTGCAGGTCGTTACAAAGGCGACGACTATGACGGAAGCCTTCGCCATCGCGGATGATACGCTCCGCCAGGGCATACAGGGCATCTCCGATCTGATCGCGCTGCCGAGCCTTATCAACCTCGACTTCGCGGATGTTCGTACGATCATGGAATCCCGCGGCATGGCCCATATGGGCATCGGCGTGGGACACGGCGAGAACCGCATGGTCGATGCGGCGAAGGCTGCTATTTCCAGCCCCATGCTCGAGACCTCCATCGACGGCGCGAGGGCGGTGCTCATCAACATCACCGGCGGCTCCGATATGTCTATACTGGATGTCAACGAGGCGGCGACTCAGATCACCGAGTGCGCGGATCCCGAAGCCAATATCATCTTTGGCGCCGGCATCGATGAGACCATGGGCGATGAAGTGCGCATCACCGTTATCGCCACCGGCTTCGAAAAGATGCCTTTCCAGCAGGCAAAGAAGCCCGCTGCATCTCTCATCGGCGCTCAGGTCCCCGTTGAGGAAGAACCTGCAAAGCCCGCAGAGGAGCCTGCTCCTGCAGCAAACAACGGGCCGGAGATCCCGCCGCTGTTTACCGACAGGCGCGCGGATCGCGTTGTAATGCCGGAGAGGGAAGAGCGCTTCGTACCGCAGCAGACGCAGGCGCCGGCAAAGAAGAAGGAATCCTCCTTTATGACCGAAGAGGAATTCGAAGCGGAGAAACCGCAGCCCAGGCAGCGCCGCAATTCCGATATTCCTTCGTTCCTTCGTCATAGAAACAAGGAATAAGAGAAGCGTTTCCTGTTAAGCTTTCATATCCCTGTTGATTTTCCAGGCGGTGGGTGATATAATATCTTCCGCACGTAAATAACGCGCAGTTATTGCGCGATATGCTCCTGCAGGGAGCATCGATGAGAGGTGAAAACCATGAAGGAAAAGATCCATCCCAACTACGGTAAGGCCGTCGTACGTTGTGTCTGCGGCGAGACCTTTGAAACCGGTTCGACCGTGAAGGAACTGCGCGTGGATATCTGCTCGAAGTGCCATCCTTTCTATACCGGAAAGCAGAAGCTGGTTGATACCGGCGGACGTGTAGATCGCTTCAAGAAGCGCTACGGCATGTAATATGCAAAGAGATGCGGGCTGCCAAATCGCAGCCCGTGTTTTTATTTGTGCCGCGATAATGACACAAAAGCCATGTGGAATGCAATGGCTGATATGTGATATAATATAAATTGAGATTTTGTCCATTTCTTTTTCGATCCGGAGGTTCTGATATATGTCAAAATTCGCAGACTGGTTTACCGGCAGGTGGCTCAAGCCCAAGGAAGGAGATCCGATACGCGCGGGAGGACAGGCGGTCATGGAAGGCGTCATGATGCGGGGCCCGAAGTATACGGCGGTTGCCGTGCGCACTCCATCCGGGAGGATCGTTGCCAAACGGAAGGAAAACCTTAAGCTTTCCGACAAATACCCTTTCTTTGCATGGCCGATCATTCGCGGTGTCGTCAATTTTGTCATCATGCTGTGGCAGGGTACCAAGACTCTGATGGACAGCGCCGAAATGGCAGGTGAAGAGGCGGAGGAGCCTTCTGCCTTTGAAAAGAAGGCAGCACAGATCCTTCACATAAAACCTGAGGATGTCATGCTTGCCGCGGCAGTCATATTGGCTCTTGTGCTGGCCATAGGGCTGTTCTTCATGCTGCCCACGGCGATCGAATCGCTCCTTAAGAGGCTGATCGAAAGCAAGGTCGTAGTCAATATCCTTGGGGGTATCGTCCGTATCGGTGTGTTCCTGCTTTACGTGTTCCTCGTCTCCAAGCAGAAAGATATCCACAGGGTGTTCATGTACCACGGTGCAGAGCACAAGAGCGTATTCTGCCTTGAGAACGGTATGCCCCTTACGGTGGAGAACGCACGCACCTTTTCTCGGCTCCATCCCCGCTGCGGCACTTCTTTTCTCGTTATCGTGATGGTCATTTCCATATTCATTTTTACGCTTCTGGGTTCCGATTCCGGTAATGTATTTGCCCGCATCGGCAGTCGTCTCCTGCTCCTGCCTGTGGTGGCAGGCATATCCTACGATGTGCTGCAGTGGCTAGGGCGCGCGAAAGACAATAAATGCGTGAGAACTCTCAAATGGCCGGGCCTTATGGTACAGCGGATCACCACCGCAGAGCCGGATGATTCTATGCTTGAGGTTGCGCTGGCGTCTCTCAAATACGCCCTCGATATGCCGGATGCGATACCTGTATACGATGACGAGCCTCGATCGGCAGAAGATGCAGGTCCGGCAGCGGAGGAGAACGCGGAGTGACTGTCCGCGAATGGACTTCATCCGCGTCGGAAAGACTGCGTATTGCGAAGGTGCCGGACCCGGATACCGATGCGTTTCTCATAGCTGAATGGGCGTTGGGAGAACGGTTAGGGCATCGCAGGCAGGATATGGAAAGAGAACTGCCCGCATTGGCAGCGGGCAAAGCGGAAAGAGCGCTTTGCGAAAGGATGAAGGGGAGACCTGTTCAGTATATCATCGGAGAAGCGTGGTTTTACGGAAGGCCCTTCCGGACGGATGAACGCGCTCTGATACCTCGCTTTGATACGGAGCTCCTCTGTGAAAAGGCGATCGATGTGATCGGCAGGAACGGGAAACGCAATGTACTCGATGCCTGCACCGGCTCTGGAGCCGTCGGCATAACGATAAAAAAGGAATGTCCTCTGTGCCGCGTGGCGGTGAGCGATATCTCGCCGCAGGCTCTTTCGCTTGCACGTGAGAATGCTGTGCTTCTGGGGGCGGATATCGAGCTGCTCGAAGGGGATCTGTTCGATCCGGCTGCCGGGCGTCTGTTCGATGTCATATGTATCAACCCGCCTTATATCAGTGATAGGGATATGGAAGCTCTTCAGCGTGAAGTGCGATACGAGCCGGAGCTCGCGCTGAGGGGAGGATCTGACGGTTTGACGTTTTACAGGCGCATAGCCTGTGAAGCGGGCAGTATCCTGGATGAGCGCGGTGTACTGATCCTGGAGATCGGGTACGACCAGGCGGAGGATGTGCGCAGGATGCTCGCGGATGCTTTTCCGGGGGCGATTACAGAGGTCTTTAAGGACCTGCAGGGTTTTGACAGGACAATGGTTATGAGGAGGGCTTGATTCTCATCGCAAATTTGAGTGAAAATGCCATAGCTGAAAAGCTGGAAGCAATGATATACCGGTATGAAGAGATCAATGAAGAGCTCTCCCAGCCGGATGTGATGGACGATATCGGAAGATACCGTCTTCTGACGCGCGAAGCCGCGTCCCTCGAGGAGAAGCTGCCGGCTGCGAGGAACTACATAAAGCTCCTTGCGGATATAGAAGGTGCTCGGGAGATGGTGATGAGCGGCGACAGCGATCTTGAGGAAATGGCAAAGGAAGAGCTTGAGGACCTGAGGCCTCGGATGGAAGAGGCGGAAAAAGCCGCGAAGCTCATGCTGCTCCCCGAGGACCCGGATGATTACCGCAACGCGATACTGGAAGTGCGGGCCGGCGCGGGCGGGGAGGAGGCTGCACTGTTTGCGGCGGAATTACTGCGTATGTACATGCATTACGCGGATTCCAAGGGCTGGACAGTGGAGCTGACCGATGAAGGCGCTACCGATATAGGAGGTGTCAAAGAGGCAGTCGCGCTGATACAGGGCCGCGGTGTTTTCAGCCGGATGAAGTTCGAAAGCGGCGTGCACAGAGTGCAGAGGGTGCCGGTCACGGAATCCGGCGGCCGTATCCATACCTCCACGGCGACGGTGGCAGTGCTTCCCGAGGCTGAGGATGTGGAGATCAGCATAAATCCTGCCGATCTGCGTATAGATACCTACCGCGCTTCCGGAGCGGGCGGACAGTATGTTAACCGTACGGATTCCGCCGTGCGCATCACCCATATCCCAACCGGTCTTGTGGTGACGAGCCAGGATGAGCGCAGCCAGATCAAGAACAGGGATAAAGCCATGCGCGTCCTCCGGGCAAGGCTCTATGAACAGGAACGTGAACAGGCGGAGAGCGAGTACAGCGCCCAGCGGCGTTCCCAGGTGGGAACGGGGGACCGTTCCGAGAGGATACGTACCTATAATTTCCCGCAGGACAGGGTGACGGATCACAGGATCGGCCTGTCCGTATCCCGCATCGGGGATATCATGAACGGAAATCTGGACAGGATCATAGACGCTCTCGTGCTCGCGGAGCAGACGGCAAAGCTTGACAGCCTGAATGATAACAAGTGAGGATTCATATGGAAACAGAGATTCTTGACGGATATGAAATGGAAGCGGTAGAAAAAGCGGCCGCTATCATGAAGAGCGGCGGTATCGTGGCTTTTCCTACGGAGACGGTATACGGACTTGGAGCGATAGCCACGGATGCTGCTGCGGTAAAGAAGATATTTGAGGCGAAGGGGCGGCCGGGTGATAACCCGCTGATCGTTCACATCGCCAATACCGATATGATGAAGGATCTGATCGACGGGGATATCCCTCTGGACGCGAACCTCCTGTGCGAGGAGTTCTGGCCGGGGCCGCTTTCCATGATATTGCCCCGATCCCGCAAGGTGCCTGACGCGGTGACGGCAGGGCTCAATACGGTGGCGATACGTATGCCCTCCAATACCGTGGCGCTTGAACTGATCAAAGCCGCGGGCCCTATCGCGGCGCCGAGTGCGAATTCTTCCGGCCGTCCGAGCCCTACGACTGCCAAACATGTCTTCAATGATCTGAACGGACAGATACCGCTTATATTGGATGGGGGCAGCTGCCGGGTCGGCCTTGAAAGTACGGTGCTGGATCTGACATGTACACCGCCTCGTGTACTCCGTCCCGGCGGAGTCACGCCTGAGCAGATCGCAGAGGTGATAGGCGAGTGTGAGGTCGACGGAAGCGTCCTGCGGCCTCTTGGGGAAGGTGAGACAGCACGTTCACCCGGCATGAAGTACCGCCACTATGCACCGGGCGGCAATGTGACCATCGTGAAGGGCTCCCGCAAGAGGATGGCGTCTAAGGTCTGCACGCTGTATGACGCGGCGGCAAAGAACGGAAAGAAATGTGCCATACTCGCCGCATCCGGAAACCGTTCGCTTTATGGCGACAGAAAGGTGAGGATGCTGGGAAACAACATACAGGAGCAGAGCAGGGAGCTGTTTGCCGCTCTGCGCGAAATGGACGATATGGGCGCGGAGGAGATCTTCTGCGAAGGCACCGAGGCGAAGGAACTGGGCCTTGCGTATATGAACAGGCTCGGCAGAGCTGCTTCTTTCCATGTTGTGGATGCTGATGAACGCGAGGGGAAAAGGCAATGAAGACCTGGCTGAGCTTTGCGCTCCTGATACCGGTATGCGGCATGGTGCTGGGCCTCATGGGGAAAGGCTTCCTGTGCAACTGTGTTGTCACCCTGTCCTGCGCTTTGATAGCGGCTCTGACAGGCCGCGGTGAGATGATGATACCGCTCATAGCAGCCTTTATCATAAGTGTACTGGGAGACTGGTTCATGAACCACAAATCAGGAAATACCATGAGGTATATCCTGGCGATCAGCCTGTTCTTTCTGGCTCATATAGGCTTTACTGTGTACGCTGCCAGCCGCTTTTCTGGTTCTGCGCGCATTTATATCTGCGGCGTGCTCCTGATGCTGCTCCTCGGCTGGTATATGGCCGGGAGAGTGCTCCCGAAGATCCCGGAGATACCGATGAAAGCGGCTGTGGCAGTATATGCCCTGGTCAGCCTGGTATCCCTTGTCTGCGCGGCTGCACTGAAGGGGAACGGTGCTTTTGAAACGCTCCTGTATTCCTTCGGCATAGCCATGCTCGTCGCGAGCGATCTTATGATCTGTGAAAATGATTTCGTTCACCACACCCGCTGCTTTGGCTATATCATGCCGCTTTATTACCTGAGTCATATCTTCATCGCGGCTTCTGCGGTTGCCGGAATGGCGTAAGCATATCCGGAAAGGAGGGTATCCTGTGGCTGGCTTCGCTTTGGGATTGGATTTTGGAACGTTGTCTGTGCGTGCCCTTGCTGCCGAGATCGGTACAGGCCGGGAAGCGGGTACGGCTGTAATGGCATACCCCCATGCAGTCATGGACAGGTCCTTGCCCTGCGGGAAAGCGCTGGAACCCGGCTTTGCGCTGCAGCATCCGGGTGATTACCTGGATTGCATGGAGAAAGTCATCCCGCTGGCGATGCGGGAAGCGGGGATCACGGCGGATGATATCGTCGGTATCGGCATTGATTTTACCGCCTGCACCATGCTGCCGGTGGATAAAAGCCTTACGCCCCTGTGTATGAAGAAGGAATGGCAGGAAAACCCGCATGCCTGGGTAAAGCTGTGGAAGCATCACGGGGCTCAGGAGGAGGCAAACAGGATCAGCAGCATCCTCGGTGAACGGGGAGATACCATTCTCAGGCGTTACGGCGGCAAGGCCTCCTCCGAGCGGATGTTTCCCAAGGTTTGGGAGACGCTCAACAAGGCGCCGGAGGTATACGCCGAGGCTGACAGCTTTCTGGAGGCAGGAGACTGGATCGTCGCTTGCCTAACGGGCAGGCTCTGCCGTTCCGGCAGTCTTGCCGGTTACAAAGCGCTCTGGAAGAAGGGACAGGGATATCCTGATAAGGCGTTCTTCAGAGCCCTTGATCCACGGCTTGAAAATGTGATAGAAGAGAAGTTCGCGGGCGAAGTCCTGACAGTCGGCACGAAGGCCGGAACGGTGTGCGCGGAGGCTGCCGCAAGGTTCGGTCTGAGGGAAGGCACGCCTGTCGCGGTCTGCAATGTCGATGCCCATGTCGCTTTGCCTGCAGCCGGCATCACGGAACCCGGCGATATGCTCATGATACTTGGTACTTCCGCCTGCCATATCATGCTTGGAAAGGATGAACGCCTGATCACCGGCATGTGCGGCGTGGTGGAGGATGGCGTGGTGCCCGGGCTCACGGGATATGAGGCGGGACAAAGCTGCCTGGGCGACCATTTCGACTGGTTCGTGCACAAGCTTCTGCCGGAGGAGTATGCCGCGGAAGCTCGCGCGAGGGAAATGGACGCGCACACTCTGCTTTCGGAAAAGGCCGCCCGACTCCTGCCTGGTCAGAGCGGGCTCATTGCGCTGGACTGGTGGAACGGGAACCGCTCCATTTTAGTGGATATCGACCTCACCGGCATGATACTCGGCATGACCCTGCAGACCCGGCCGGAGGAGATCTACCGGGCGCTGATCGAGGCCACGGCCTACGGNNGACTGGTGGAACGGGAACCGGAGCGTGCTGGTAGATGTGGATCTGTCTGGCTTGATCATCGGAATGACGCTGCTCACCCGCGCGGAGGAGATCTATCGCGCCTTGATCGAGGCGACCGCATACGGGACGCGCAGGATCATAGAAGCCTTTGAGGAGAGCGGCGTGCCTGTGGNNAGCATCTGTGCCTCGGGCGGTATCGCTTACAAAAACCCGTTTCTCATGCAGATTTTCTCCGATGTGACCGGGCGGGAGATACGTTTAGCCAGGTCGCGCCAGTCTTCCGCGCTCGGTTCGGCCATGTTCGGGGCTGCGGCGGCAGGCAGTGCGGAAGGCGGCTACGATACCATCGAACAGGCGGCCGCAGAAATGGGCGGGACGCTCGATACCGTGTA
>DBXA01000024.1:27622-33589 GCA_002309235.1 Christensenella sp. UBA1224
CCGCCAGCCGCAGGGTCTACGACAGGCTCTATGCCGAATACGTCATCCTGCACGATCATTTCGGCCGGGGCGGGAATGATGTGATGAAGCGGTTAAAGGCCATACAGGCGGAGCAGAACGGAAACTGAAAAAGGGAAACGGGCGCCTGCTCCNNNCCTTTAGCTTCAGTGCCGCCTCGTAAAGGCATCTTGCGGTATCGGGACCGGCGGAATTTGTCTCCTCATAGTGATCCTCGCCGTTTTTATCCCTCGTGCGGCTCAGGTAGGGGTTCTTGCTGCTCAGCATATAGTTGTCCGGCGCCGGGATATAGCCGATCTCATCATCCGCGAGGCCGAAGATCAGGAGATCATCGCCGAATACGGAAGTGAGCGGCGGGAGCGCAGCGTCAGGGTCGTTAGGGATAAAACCCGTTTTGTCGCCGTAGGCAAGCTCCGGGAACAGTTCACCGGGAACGAGCAGTATGGGAACGTCACCGATCCGCAGAAATGAAATCTCGGTATCGATATACACCTTATTGAGTACGGCGTGCGTCCGCTCGCTGAGTACGCCGAGCGAAGAGAGCAGCACGTACAGCGGATTTTCGCATGGCACGGAGAATTCCTGCGTTGTCACGGAAAGGGAAGGATCCAGCTTCCTCTCGTTTTCGACGGAAAGTATCATTTCACCTATCCGGCGCCCGGTTTCCAGACAGTTTGCCACCCTGTCGCTCAGGAGGAAACGCGTGCGTATGAGGCCGCCTATCGCGCCGGGGATCCAGACCATGCGGCTTTTGCTGTTCTCGTATACGTATTTTGCCGCGTAGGCCGGGAAATCCGCGCTGATCAGGGAGTTGTCCCCATCGAGCGATTCCGCGTGGGAAGCGAAGTTCACGATCTGTATTCCTGGAACGGCGGGATCCTCCGGTTCGAACCGGAAACAGTAGATGTTCGGGTCAAATACGATGGGCAGGCGAGTGTCTTCCTGTATGCCGCTCGCGGAGGTATCATAGGAGCCGAAATACAGGCTGCCTCTTGATCTTGAGGCGAATGCCGAGCGTGCGGCTTCGACCGCGGCCAGGCGTACTTTTTCGGAAAAGGCAGGGTTTTTGCCGTCGCATCCCTCTTTGCCCCACAGACCGAGGGTATCCGCACCGGCGTGGTCGTGCGTGGATATGATGTGGATGTCCTTACAGCCGCTCTCTGAGGAAAGGGAGGACAGGGCAGCCCGTATGGCCGCAGCTTCCGTTCCGGAAAGGCCGACGCAGTCCACACAGATGAGGAGCACGCTGCTGCCTTCCGCGTCCTCGATATAAACGGCTTTCGCGTATTGGTCGTCCAGTATGCCTGTGGCAGGCTGGTCGTTTCGGTATCCCGCCACATAGTAGATGCTACCGTCGGTGAGATCTGCAGGGATCGCCTTTTCTCCATAGCCAATGGTAAATAGTTTTTCTTCAGAAGCGAAAGCCCTGGCAGGCAGGTGCATGAGAAGGGAAAGGAGCAAGAGGAAAGGCAGGAATTTCATTTTGAACCTCCTATAGGGATGATATCACGCGTATGGCCGCACTTACAGCGGCGGGGAGCGGTATGGCGTTGATCCTGACGGTAAGAAGCGTAAGGAGAACGGCAAACATAGTGATCAGTACGCGCAGTGACCTGTGTTTCGGCAGGCGGCCCGCGAAGAAGAGAGCGGGGATCAGGAGCATGGCGGCAGCACTCCAGGAGACCCGCGCGCGGGTCAGCCCTTCAAACTGCTCTTTCATGACGGGCATGGCTGAACCTGCTATGCATGGTATCGCATGGCGGATGAGAAGGCAAACAAGGGCGCATGCTGCCGCTGCCGCGAGAACTGAAAACGCCGTTTTGCGAATGACTCTCATGATCTGCGCCGACCTGCCCTTCTGTCTGATCGAACTGTGATTTCCGTAAGAGTGCACATATGGGTCTGCCGGCCCGGAAACCTTCAGTCTTCCCGATCATTATACTATAGGCTTTTTTTTCGCACAACCGGGCGGTACTGTTGAAAAGAAACCCGAGGGATGTTATCATAATGCCGTAAACAACAGAAACGGAGGGAGATCACATGCAAGAGGTTTACGAATTCCTGAAAAAATGCGGCACTTACTACCTGGCAACCGTTGAGGGTGACCAGCCCCGGGTCAGGCCTTTCGGAACGGTCGATATCTTCGAGGATAAGCTGTATTTCCAGACGGGCTTGGTCAAGAACGTGGCAAAGCAGATCGCGGCAAACCCGAAGGTGGAGATCTGCGCGTTTCAGGATGGTACCTGGCTGCGCGTAGCGGGAAAGGCGATACTGGATGAGAGGATAGAAGCGCAGGAGCATATGCTGGCGGCGTATCCATCCCTTGGCAGGATGTACAAGGCGGGAGACGGGAATACCGCTGTCTATTACCTGAAGGACGCCGAGGCGGTCTTCTCTTCCTTCAGCGCGGCCCCGAAAACTGTCAAGTTCTGAAGCAAATAAAGTTGTATAAGACATTGGATCGAAGAATACCGGGCTGCTGCGGCAGTCCGGTATTTTGTCCCTGAGGTGATCCTGGATGTGTGAGGTTCGACCGGAAGCTTCTTACTCCTGTATATGCATTCCGTTCATCGTGACGTGCGCGATGGGCTTCCCTTCTTCGCTTGTGATATCGATCTCATAGAAGCAGCTGCGCCTCCCGTCCCGGATGAGGCGGGATTCAGCGTAGAGCACGGCGCCGTATTTCGGTGCGGAGAGGAAAGAGATCTGCGAAACGACGCCTACGGTATGTCCCTGCCTGAAGTTGGAGGCGACGGCGAAGGTGAGATCCGCGAGTGTGAATATTGCACCGCCCATGACGGTGTCCGCGGCGTTCTTATGCTCCGGCCCGGTCCTTAGCCTGCATTTTGCGTATTTCTCCCCGACCTCCAGTATCTCTATGCCTGTGGTTTCAGTGGCGAAACGGTCCTCGGAAAAGATAGATCTTGCTTCCTCGAGCGGTGTCATGGCGTATCCTCCTTACGGGCAACGGTCTTATTATTTCGGTACCTTCAACGCGCGTATCGCATTGAGCACCGCTATCACCATCACCCCGACATCCGCGAATATGGCTGCCCACATGTTCGCGATGCCGAAGGCCGTGAGAGCGAGGCAGGCAAATTTGATCGCCAGGGAGAAAATGATGTTCTGCTTTATGATACGTAAACATTTTCGGGACAACCGGATGGCTTTCGCAATCTGCAGGGGGTCGTCGTCCATCAGCACCACATCCGCGGCTTCTATGGCGGCATCGCTTCCCATGGCTCCCATGGCGATACCGATATCGGCACGGGTGAGGACAGGCGCGTCGTTGATCCCGTCGCCTGCGAAGGCGAGCCTGCCGCCTTTTCCGTTTGTCTTGAGGAGCTTTTCGATCTCGCTCACCTTATCTGCCGGAAGGAGTTCACTGTGCACTTCGTCGATCCCAAGCTCCGCGGCTACATGGTCTGCGATCGCCTTCCTGTCTCCCGTGAGCATGATGGTCCTCTTTACGCCGTTTTCCCTGAGGGCGGCGATGGCTTCCTTAGCCCGGGGCTTTATGATATCGGATATGACGATATGCCCCGCATAGGCATTATCGATCGCCACATGGAGTATGGTGCCGATGCTGTGGCAATCGGTGTAGGGGATGCCGAGCTTTTGCATGAGCTTCCCGTTCCCGACCGCTATGGGCAGCCCATCCACTTTTGCGGTGATGCCGTGTCCGCTGATCTCCTGGATATCGCAAACGCGCGTGCGGTCGATCTCCTTCGCGTGTGCCTTCTGCAGACTCTTGCTGATGGGGTGTGAGGAAGCGCACTCCGCGAGGGCTGCGTATTCGAGTATCTTTTCCTCTTCCAGCTGGTTGTGATGGATGCCAGTTACCTCGAAAACGCCCTGGGTAAGGGTCCCTGTTTTATCGAAGGCTACGGAATCCGTATTCGCAAGAGCTTCTAGGTAATTGGAGCCTTTGATCAGTATGCCTTCCTTCCCGGCGCCGCCGAGCGCGGCGAAAAAGCCAAGGGGGATGGAGACGACCAGAGCACAGGGGCAGCTGACCACGAGGAAGGTGAGCGCCCGGTAGAGCCAGGCAGTCCAATCGGGTGCAAGACCGGCAATGAGCCTTGCGATGGGCAGGAGTATTGCCAGTGCAGCGGCGGACAGGCAGACGGCAGGTGTATATACCCTCGCGAATCTTGATATGAAGTTTTCCGATCGGGACTTGTTGGAGGAAGCGTTTTCGACCAGATCCATGATGCGGGATACGGTGGATTCGCCGAACTCTTTTGTGGTCCTTATCTTCAGTACGCCGTTCAGACTGATGCAGCCGCTTATGATATCATCGCCTTCCGATACGCTGCGAGGCATGCTCTCGCCTGTCAGCGCTGCCGTATCGAGGTTCCCGTTCCCCTCAATGAGGATGCCGTCTATCGGCACCCTTTCACCGGGCTGCACGGTGATGACAGTTCCTACGGCGACTTCATCCGGATCGGCCTCGATAAGCTTTCCGTCTGCCTCTATATTGGCGTGGTCCGGACGGATATCCATGAGAGAAGTGATGTTCCTGCGGGATCTGGCCACGGCGTAGCTCTGGAACAGCTCTCCAACCTGGTAGAACAGCATGACGGCGATGCCTTCCGTATAATCACCGCTCTTTGTCCATATCGCCAGGGAGAAGGCGCCGATCGTGGCCAGTGCCATCAGGAAGTTTTCGTCAAACGGCTGCCGGTTCAGAATGCCCTTCCATGCTTTGCGCAGGATATCATAGCCTATCAGGATATAGACGGCGAGATAGCAGACGAGCCTCGGGAGGCCGGAAATGGGGATAAAATACAGCGCAACGAGCGCGGCAGCTGATATGAGGATGCGCACCAGCATCTTTTTCTGCTTGTTTGTCATCGTAAACACGCTCCATTCCCGAAGGCTTTGTTGCCGCGGCTTTACAGGTATATCTCGCAGTCGTCCTCTACTTTTTTGCAGGCCTTCAGGACATCCTGCATCACTTTTTTCGGGTCGCTCCCCTCAGTGAATTCCACGGTCATCTTCTGAGTCATGAAATTGACGACGGCGGAAGCGATGCCTGCGGTACCGCGGGCTGCCTCTTCCATCTTGTTGGCGCAGTTCGCGCAGTCGACTTCTATCTTATAGGTCTTTTTCATTTCCTTCTCCTCCGTGTGATTTTTTTCGATTAAGCGCTTGCTTAATTGTTGTAATTGGAGTATAAATGAATATATCCCCTGTGACAATGGTTTTACAGAGGTTCTTTCCGAATGGGCGAAGAAGATTTCTTTTCGGGATAAATCGGATCGGAGGCGTTTGGAGGATGGAGAAGTTTGAGCTCCCGCACCGGCACGGGAGCATGCGGCATCTGGAGGACATCCACAGGATGCTCGGCCACGCGGATCGTTTCGATGCCGCGGCGGAGCTGTTCCGGCAGCTGAGTGATCCGACGCGCGTGCGCATCTTCTGGGTACTGTGTCACAGGGAGGAGTGCGTGATCAACCTGGCGGCGATGTTCTTTATGTCGAGCCCCGCCGTATCGCATCATCTCAGGTCCCTGTCGGAATGCGGGCTGATCGTAAGCCGCAGGGACGGAAAGGAAGCCTACTATAAAGCGGCGGATACGGAGGAAGCGCAGCTTTTGCACGTGGTGGTGGAGCGTACGATGGAGGTAGCCTGCCCGGAAAAGGCAGTGGATTTCGGCGCGCCGAAGGAGGAGATCATACATAAGGTACATGAGTATCTGATGGAGCATATATCCGAACACGTGACGATCGAGGAGCTTTCCAGGATCTTTCTGATGAACACGACGACGCTGAAAAAGGACTATAGGCAGGTATACGGCACATCCATTGCGGAGCACGTGAAAATGGCGCGAATGAAAAAGGCTGCTGAGCTGCTCTCGACCACGGGAGAAGCTGTCGCTTCTGTCGCCCGACAGGTGGGCTATGAAAGCCAGAGCCGGTTTACGGCGGCATTCAAGGGGATATA
>DBXA01000024.1:33672-34202 GCA_002309235.1 Christensenella sp. UBA1224
AATCTGTATTACAGCGTTATCGATGTTACTGACTATGGACCGTTCGTCACCAGGGTCATACTGGCTTTGCCGCGGGAGATTAGACCCGGAGAAGCGGGTCCGGAACACTTCTCGGTGTTTGTGCGCCTGCGGGATAAGCAGGGAGATACTATCAGGCTCCCGAAGGATTTTATCCACCGGGATGTATTTGTGCCCAGCGAAGGCTACAGGCCGGTCACAAAGGTCTATCCCTGCTCGAAGGATGGAGAGAGGACAGACGGCGCATCCCGCTTCCTGGCGCTTGAGATGCCCTGGGGACCGGATTGGAAAGGCTCTGCCGCGCTGGCAGCAGATTTCCGGTCCATGAACGGGCACGGAGCTTATACGGTATGCGATTACACCATCACGCAGACAGCGCCGATCGGTGGGGGAGAGGATGCCCTGAAGGGGCTGGTGTTCAATGTCTGCGCGGGAGTCCGGAACCCGAAGGCGGATAGATTCCTGACAGGTGTATCCCGGGATCCGCAGCAGCCGATCCGCTATGGATACTT
>DBXA01000024.1:34315-47199 GCA_002309235.1 Christensenella sp. UBA1224
CCCCAGTGCGATACGATGTGGATGGACGACGGGAGCGGCAGATACGGCGATTCCGGCTTATCAATGTATTCCCGTGCACTCACTGCCCTGATACGGGAGTTTATAGCGGATCACGCGCAGGTAATCGATCCCGGCAGGGTGTACCTTGGCGGGGATTCCAACGGCGGTTTTATGACGATGCGGCTCCTTATGGACGAGCCGGGTCTTTTTGCCGCCGCGTTTCCCATCTGCGAGGCGATGCTGGACGCAAGGATCACGGATAAGGATATCAAGACGTTATCGCAGATACCCATCTGGTTCACGCACGCGAAGACAGACCCGGTGGTCGTTCCGGAAAAGTACGTGCTGCCGACTTACAGGCGGCTGATGGAGGCTGGCGCTAAGGACTGCCACTTTACTTTCTGGGACAGGATACTGGATCTGCATCATGTCTTTCCGCAGAAGGACGGCGGTACATACGAATACTTTGGCCATTTTGCCTGGATCCCCGTATTCAACGATGACTGCAGGCTGGATTTTGACGGGCAGCCCGTACTGGCAGAAGGGAAACCGGTAAGCCTGATGGAATGGCTGGCATCCCGGAAAAAGTGATGATGTGACGCTCCCCGGTTTTTTACGGCATTTCTCTGTATGAAAGGAATGGTACGCATGTTTACGTTTCTCATGATAGGCGCACACCCGGACGATATGGACCTGCGCTGCGGCGGCCTGGCAACGCGCCTTAAGAGGAAGGGTCATAATGTCATCTTCCTCAGCATGACGAACGGCAACGCCGGTCACATGTCTATGGAAAAGGACGCCCTGCGCGAAAGACGGCTTTTGGAAATGAGGGAAGCGGCCCTTCGCTACGGCGCCATACGCTATGAGACTTTTGACATTGATGACGGTTACCTTGCGGCGGATATCCCGACGCGCGACCGCCTGATCCGATTTATCCGGAAAGAAACGCCGGATGTGATCATCACACACCGCACCTGTGATTACCACCCTGACCACAGGGCCTGCGGTCAACTGGTCTGCGACAGCTGCTATCTGGTGGGCGTCCCTATGGTCTGTCCGGATACACCTGCCATGCGGAAGCACCCTGCCATACTATCCTGTGAGGACCGTTTTTCAGTGCCTGTTCCCTTCCGGCCGGACGTCTGCGTACCCATCGACGACGCGATCGAAGCGAAGGTGCAAGGTGTGCTCTGCCATGTTTCACAGATGTATGAATGGCTGCCCTATGACGGCCACTGGCAGGACGTTCTCTCCGCTCCGGACAGGGAAAGTCAGACGGAGGCCCTTCGGGATAGGTTCCATAAGCGCTTTTCCGCGACGGTAAAGCGTTTTCCGGATAGCTTTCCCCGAGGAACGGTGTACGGTGAGGCGTTTCAGAGGGATGAGTACGGAACGCCGCTTTCGGAGGAGCTGTATCGCGTGATGACAGCTGCAGCCGATGATCCTCTATAGGATTTCAGGCAACATGCATTTTTTGTCTATAGGCATCAGGGACCAGCATTGGGAAAACAGAGGGAACTGTTTCGCTTTTCACAAAGGAGGATATGTATAGGATATACTGACCTGACTGGGAAGGAAACTGTCTCCTATAAGGATCCCTGGGTGTTGATCGATCAGTTGGTGGGTACCGGGGACGGTCCTCAAAATCTGAATGCGTGTGTGCGGAAGATGGATCTATGGATGTCAACCGAACGCAAAGGGAGCTGTTCCGGGAAAAGGTTTTGATATCACTTATTATGAGGGACCGGGCGGCCGTGAGTGGAGCTTCTGGGATCGTGAGATCAAAAAGATGTCGTACCGGATGCCCGCTGACAGTGCTTTCCACGGTGCCGCAGCGGTAATGCAAACGTCTGAAAAATGGGGGAATGATCATGTTTCAAGTCAATGGAAAACCGTTTCTGATGCTGGCGGGGGAGGTTCACAATTCCAACTCTTCCTCACTGGAGGCGATGGAGCCTGTCTGGGCAAAGGCGGAAGAGCTGGATCTTAACTCCGTTTTGCTGCCCGTGACCTGGGAGTTGATCGAGCCGGAAGAAGGCCGCTTCGATTTTGAATTGGTGGACGGGCTGATCACGCAAGCCCGGAAGCGCAATTTAAAGCTTGCCTTTCTGTGGTTCGGTACTTGGAAGAATGCCCAGTGCATGTATGCTCCGGAGTGGGTGAAGACCGACCTGGACCGATTTTGGCGGGCTGAAGTGGCAAAAGGGCAGCATAAGAAAACACTGGAGTCCTTTCACGGCATGCAGTATACGACCCTTTCCGCTTTTTGCGGGGAGACATGCAAGGCTGACAGCAGGGCTTTTGCTGCTTTGATGAGACACCTTAAGGTATTTGACGGTCAGGCACGTACTGTGGTCTATGTCCAGGTGGAAAATGAATCCGGCCTGCAGGGAGCCGCCAGAGAACACTCTGATCTGGCGGATGAGCTGTTTGCCGCTGAGGTGCCCCAGGACCTGGCAGACCATATGAAGGCCCATTCTTCCACAATGCGGGAGGATGTGAGAGCTGCGGTGGAAAACGGCGCTGTCTCCGGCAGTTGGGCAGAGGTGTTTGGTCCCCTTGCGGAGGAGATATTCCAGTGCTATTATGTGGCCAGGTACATAGATGCTGTCGCTGCAGCGGGCAAGGCGGAATATGATATCCCCCTGGCGGTAAATGCCTGGCTGGAGCAGGGTGAGCCCGGAAACTATCCCAGCGGGGGCCCTGTGGGGAAGCTGTTGGAGCTGTGGCAGTTTGCTGCGCCTCATATCGATGTGATCTGCCCGGATATCTATGTACGGGATTACTGCCGCGTATGTGAGGAATACCACCGTAATGGCAATCCCCTGCTGATCCCGGAGACCGGTATCCACAGCCACGCCGGTCCACGGCTGGTATACACAGTGGGACATCACCATGCCTGGGGCTTTTCTCCCTTCGGCTTTGAAGAGATGGGGGAACCGATCGACGCTGCCATTGGTATTCTCTTCGGTATGGATACCGGCGATCCTCTTCTAAGCACGCCGCAGAGTGTACAGGAGTACGCCTGGTATAACAGGACGCTGCGGGATCTGACACCTATGCTTGTGCAATGCTATGGCACAAGGCGCTTGCAGGCTGTCATCAGCGAACAGGCAGAGCGCACCATGGTGTTTGACGGCTACAGCATCGCTGCCAGCATGGATCACCCGATGGTTAGGCGGAAGGATGGGGTATGTCTCGCATTGCAGGCTTCGGATAACGAGTTTTACCTCATTGCCAATGGCTGTGCCCTGGCTTTTGCTTCTGCAGATCCGGGAAAGCCCCATGTGGACATTCTGGCCTTGGAGGATGGATCGTTTGTGAATGGAGAGTGGAAGATGCTCCACCGGCTAAACGGAGATGAAGCCCAAATAATGAATTACGGCAAACCGACCTTGCTGCGGGTAAAACTGTTTGCTTACAGGTAATTGGACTTTGAAAGAAGATTTGTTGAAACGAAGTGAAATGTATGATCAAGGATTTGTCGGCACGGCTGCATCTGATCCCACGGGGCCTGATGGTCTCGGCTGTTTTTCTGGCAGCCTTTCTGTTCTGGCGGGAAAACAGGGGCCGTTCAGCCAAAAAACTATGGGATCTCATAAAAAACGAAACATGGGTGGCTCTGTTCCTGATCTATTCGGCGTTACTGTTTACCGGAACTATTCTTGCAAGGCAATATGCAAAGCATGCCGGGAGCGTTGTAGGTGTATTCGGATTGCTGAGCAGCGGGGGAAAACTCAACAGTGATGGTGTTGAGAATCTTCTGATGTTCATACCGTATACCTTTTTGTGGCTAATGGCATTTCGGCCTGTGAAACCGGTATTGAAATGCCTGCTGCTGTCCTTTGGTACTACTTTATTCATTGAAACATCACAATTGCTGTTTTCTCTGGGAGAGTTTTCGCTTGCGGACATTGCTCACAATATACTCGGAGGTATGCTCGGCTGCGGCATATGGTATGGGATCAGAGTGATGAGAGATAAAAAGCTGATCATCCGACTGTGGAAACGTTTCAGGCATATACAGGATTGAGAGTCCGGTAATTCTTTTCAACAGGTCCGGAGACTTATTTAAACTGCGCTCACTTGAGCAGAAAAGAAATGTGATCATGAAGGGTAATATTGGTAAGATCAAAGACATATTCAAAAGCCATTCTCTTCGGGTGATATACCGCTGGAGCAAGCCTGTGCATTGGGCTATTGCGGCTGTCAGCCTGATAAGTATGACGGCTTCGCTCGTTTCTCTTGGAATAACGCTGGTGACGAAGAGCCTGGTTGACGGTGCAATGGGTTCCGACGGCAGTGCATTATGGAAATACGGTATACTGCTCGTGGCGCTGATGGCTTTCAACAGGGGCATGGCCATACTCTCCTCAACTATGCGGATCCGCACGTCGGCAAAGCTCCAGAAACACATGCAGGGCATGGTGACAGAGGCGATACTCGGAAAAGAATACGCGTCTCTCAAAGGTTATCACAGCGGGGAGCTGGTTAACCGCGTGTTCTCGGATGTATCGGTGGTAAAGAGCGGTGTGTTGAATATGCTGCCGTCGGTATTGCAGATGTCGGTAAGCTTTATCGGCGCAGCTGTGATACTGATCAGCATGGATTGGCGGTTTGTACCCGTCCTTATCGCTGCCGGTGCTTTGGGATCAGGACTTATGATCGCCTTCCGGGAGCCGATGAAACGGCGGCATAAGCGCATGCAGGAGGCAGAGGACGCTTTGCATGCCTCAACACAGGAGACGCTGGAGAACATCCGCGTGGTGAAGGCAAGCGTGAGTGAAGAAAGGGCGACCGCTGTTATGGAAGAGCGGCGGGAGCACCTTTCGGAAGAGCAAGTTCGAAATGGCAGGCTTTCCATACTGATGAACCAGGGGATGGGAAGTATGTTCGATATCTCCTGGCTGATCTGCCAGCTGTGGGGCTGCTTTAAGATCTTTCAGGGCACTTTTACATACGGTTCTCTTGCGGCTATGATACAGTTGGTTGGACGCATTCAGTCTCCTATTGCAAGTGCCGTGAATCTGATAAGCCAGGCATACGGTGTGGTAGCATCGTCCGAACGGCTGCAGGAGGTCATAGGTCTGCCTGATGAGGAGCAAGGGACGGAGCTCAGGAGCTTTGATTCAATTGAGCTTAAGAATGTTGATTTCCATTATGATGATGGAGCCGATGACGTTTTGACAGATGTGAATATGGTGATCCGCAATGGGGATTTTGCTGCGCTCACAGGCATCTCGGGCGGCGGCAAGACGAGCTTGTTTCAGCTTCTTCTTGGTATCTATAAACCAAAAGGCGGTCAGGTACTCTTTCACAAGGACGATAGATCCGTTCCTGCCTGCAGAGGAACGAGAAGCCTTTTTGCCTATGTGCCGCAAGGCAACACGCTCATGTCCGGGACGCTGAGGGATAATCTGACCATGTTTACGGACCGTGCATCGGATGAGGAGATACAAAAGGCAGTGCGGGCAGCATGTCTTGCAGATATCGTGGAAGAGGTCGGCATGGAAACGAAACTGGGCGAGCGCGGGATAGGCCTGTCCGAAGGGCAGGCACAGCGGGTTGCTATCGCCAGAGCATTGCTCTCCGATGCGCCGATACTTCTCCTGGATGAATCCACAAGTGCACTTGATGAGGAAACAGAGGCAAAGGTGCTTGAAAATATAGGCGCCATGCGGGATAAGACAGTGCTCATCGTGACACATAGGAGAGCTGCTCTTGCCATATGCGATTATACACTGCATATCGCTGGAGGCCGCGTGACACGGCTGGAAGGGGCAAAGGCATGAGAACGGTCATCATAGGGGATGTTCACGGCTGCGATAAAGCGCTTTGTGCACTTCTTGAAAAAACGAAAGCACTGGAAGCGGATAGACTGATATTGCTCGGTGATCTGTTCGATAGAGGCCCGGAATCATGGGAAGTATTCAGGACTGTTCGTGCTCTTGCCGCGCGGCTGGGTGATCGGTTTACCCTTCTTAAGGGTAATCACGAGGATTATCTGCTTGCGCCGAAGCTATCTCTCTTTCAGAGAATGATATGGGATAGGGTCGGAAGAGGCACGACGGATAAAAGCTTTAAGGCTCATGGAGAGAAGATGGAGGATACTGCAGCCTGGCTGAGAGAGAACTGCAAGCTGTTTTACCGGGATGAGGAGATACAGTGCGTACACGCAGGTCTTCTTATGGATCCGATCGAGGTGAATGATACGGATACGCTGCTGCATGATCATGATATCGTGCTGCGTAATGTATACAAAGGCCGTTTGACTATAGTCGGCCATATCGCGCTCAAAGAGCCGACTTATTTCGCCGGGGATGGCGAGACGAAGGAGACGCTGCCGTGTGGAGAATGGCATGTTCTTCCGGAAACGGGCATTATATGTATAGATACGGGCTGCGGAAAAGGCGGAGCACTGACGGGAATGATCGTACAAGACGGCAGATACAGGATGGAGAATGTGAACGAGTGACCAAACATAATTTGGGATCGGTCCTGAGAACCCCGGCAGTTTTCAGACCGATCCCAAACTTCTATAGAGGATCATATGCTACTAACTTGTCTTCCTGGCAGCAGACGACCGATACTGTCATAGGTTCTTCCTGATATACAGCACATTCTGACCGTCTCGGTAAACATAGGATATAGCATCCATGCTCTTTTTGACGATATAGATCCCCAGCCCGCCAATCTGCCTCTCTTCTGCGGATAAAGTCACATCGGGATCGGCTTTGGCTAATGGATCGTATGGGACTCCGTGATCAATGAAGGTGATCGTTACAGAAAGAGGTTCCTGCTCTGCTTCCAGCTGAACCGTGACGGGACCGGTCTCGGGAGCGTAGGCATAGCTCGCGATGTTGATGAACAGTTCTTCAACAGCAACATCAAGCTGCATTTGCGTTTTCATAGGGCAGTCGAGGCTCTCCAGATACTCATCTACAAAAGCAAGTACCCTTTCGAGATTTCCCTTTATGGCTTGGATGGTCAGCTCTTTCATGCTGTTTCCCTTCTTTGCTGCAGTCTGGAGAGATCGCCGGTGGTATTGACAGGCCTCAGGTTTCTTTCTTTTCAACATCAAGCTGCTGCCGTGCAACCAGATCGGCGAATACGCCATTGTGGGCGAGCAGCTGGTCATAGGTGCCGTCTTCGACGATCTTTCCCTGGTCGAGCACCAGAATGCGGTCGCAGTGACGGATGGTCGAGAGACGGTGGGCGATCACGATGCGCGTGCATTTCATCTTATCCAGGGCCTCGGATACCTGCCGCTGCGTGATATTATCCAGGGCTGACGTGGCTTCATCGAAGATCAATATCCTTGGCTTGGGGGCAATGGCGCGGGCGATCATGAGGCGCTGGCGCTGGCCGCCGGAAATGGTGCCGCCGCCTTCCTGCAGCATGGTATGCATTCCCATTGGCTTATCTCGTATATCATCAGCGATGCCTGCGATCTCAGCAGCATCCCATGCCTCCTGCAGAGTCAGCGTAGGATTGGAAATGACGATGTTGTCAAATATGCTGCCGGAGAAGAGCTTGCCATCCTGCATGACGACACCTATCTGCCGGCGCACCGAGCGCATATCAAGCTGCTGCAGATCCTTCCGGTCATAGCTGATCACACCGCGGGAGGGCTTTTCAAACCCGAGCAGCAGTCTGACGAGCGTAGATTTGCCGCAGCCGCTCTTGCCGACGATCGCGACATACTGTCTGGCGGGGATGTTAAGGCTGAAATCCTCAAACAGCGGTTTGCTTTCCGGATCATATCCGAAGGTGATATGCGATATTTCAATGTTTCCGGACAGGTGTGTCACAGTTTCCTTGTTGTCGGATGTTTCCGGTGTAGCCGACAGCAATGGCTTGATCAGATCGGTGATCGGTTTGATTGATGCCGCAGACAGAGCTACGGAAGCCAGAGAGGTGAATGCGGAGGAAATATAGGCATAGGCGGCATTGAAGGCAAAATAGTCTGCCACGCTGACATGGCTCCTGACAGCTATAAAGTACATGACGGCTGTGCCCGTCATCGAGACGGCAGTTGTGAAAACCGATGCAAGCCTTACAATCGTAGGCGGATTAAAGATCAGCTGTGCGCTTTTGACATACAGCTGCGTCCACTTGGAGAAAGCGCGGTTTTCTGCGCCGCTCAGACGGATCTTTTGGATACCATTGATCAGAGAAAAGACAAGGCCGCGCTCTTTGGCGGTATAGACCATCTTTTCCTGATCGAGGCGCATCTGAACCCGGGCGGAAAGGAGGCTCACGGCAAGGGTCAGCAATGTAACGATCAAGCTGGGCCATACGAGGCTTGGAGCGAAGGTGAATATCTGCGCTAAGTATACGAGCGAGAAAACGCCTGTCACCGCAGTCGAAAAGATAGAATCTACGAGGATAGAACAGAGTGAATCCATGTAGGAAACATACTGATCGAGCTCACCGACGGAGTAGTCCTTGAAAAAGGAAGCCGGCAGTGACAGTATGCGCATCATAGTGGCAGCGCTGACGCTGACATTCAGTTTATACCGTATACGTGACAAGAGCATTTCCCGGATGATGGAAATGAGGACGCTTGCCGCCGTTGCGAAAAAGAGAAAGGATACTACGGCATAAAGGAGCTGCATACTGCCGGTGGCGATCACGGTACCCGTGAGTATCCGATTGAGCCTGGGCATGAGGAGACCGACCAGAGCGATAGCCAGAGAAGCAAAGGCGAAATTGGCCAGATCCCGCGTTGTAAGACAGCTTATCATGTAGCGCAGCAGATCTTTCAGCTTCAGCTCCCTCATGGGAAGCGGACGGTAGAAGCATAACGCTTCCTCACTGATCCCTTTCGCTGTTTGCGCTGTGATGCGGACGCGCCGCCCCGTAGCGGGATCTGTATATTCATATCCGCCCATTTCAGAAGGCAGTATAGCGATCACTGTGCCTGTTTCACGGATAGAGCCGATCATCGGGCCCATAGCATCTGTCTGCCAGCCTTTTGTGAGTATGATCTCCCGGTAGAGGATGCCTGTGGAGGAGAGGAGATAATCCAGACGGTCTCTGAGACCTTTGACGGTCGGCGGGACCTCCCGCTCCTTTACGCCCATATGCCTGAGCAGACCAGAAACGGCATCGCTCACATCTTCCTGGTCAGCGAGGCTCTTACGTATCTTTCGCCCTGTAACGGAGCGGGCGATGCTTTCAAAGGAGTCGCTCAAGAACTCCCGCTCATGCTTTTTCCTGAACTCGATCTGATCGTCAAACCAACCCATCGATCATGCCCTCCCTTCTTACTCGTTGCTGACCAGGGCGGCATATGCGCCGCCTTTGGCATAAAGCTCATCATGGGTTCCTCGTTCCACGATCTGGCCTTTGTCAAGGACGATGATCTCGTCACAGTCGCGGATGGTGGAAAGGCGGTGGGCGATGATGATGCAGGTGATGCCTCTGTCGCTGATGGACCGGATGACATCATATTCTGTCTTGGCGTCCAGAGCGGATGTCGCTTCATCCATGATGCAGATGGTCGGATCCTGCGAAAGGGCGCGAGCGATCTCAAGACGCTGACGCTGTCCGCCGGAGAGATCGCGCCCGCCATCGAGAAGCTTATGGGAGAAGCCTCCCTCACGGGTCACGATATCATCGTAGATGCCTGCGTCTCTTGCGGCCAGAGTTACCTCGAAATCTTCTATGGAATCATCCCACATCTTGATATTCTGTGAGATCGTGTCTTCAAACAGCGTGATATCCTGGTCGATGACGCTGACAGAGCCTGTGAATACATTTCTGTCGATCTCATCCAGGGGCACACCATCAAATGTGATGGAACCGCTCCAGGGGCGGTACAGGCCGGAGATCAGCTTAGCTAAGGTCGACTTGCCGCAGCCGGTACGGCCGACAAAGGCGATCTTCTGCCCGGGTTTTACAGTCATGGAGAAATCGATGATCTGAGGCTTGCCCAAACGGGAGTAACCGAAGGTCACGTTCTTTAGCTCTATTGCGCCTGAGAGCTTCTGATACTCGCCCTTCTTTTCACGCGGCGCAAAGGAATGATCCTCCGGGTAGCTCATAACGTCATCGACGCGTTCCATCTGGGTGGTCATCTCCTGCATGGACTGTCCGGCTTTGATCAGGGAGGAAGCCGGCGCCATGAAAGAGGAGAGAAAGCCTTGGAAAGCCATGACCATACCGATCGTGAAATGACTCTCGAGCACCAGCATCACGCCGATACCGAGCACGGCGATGTTTGCTGTGGAGGTGATGGCGTAAGGCAGCGTGCCCAGGAAGAGGTTGAGACGGGTATAGGATACGTTCTGCGTGTTGACGCTTGCCTGGTATCCGGCCCAGCGGCCGAAGAAGCCGTTCTCCGCACCGCTGGATTTTATGGTTTCGATCATGCTGATGCCCGACATGGTCGAAGAGGAGAGTTTGGCTGCGTTTCGCTGCTGTACGCGGGATATATTCATGCGCTTCGCGGTAACCACGCTTGAGACCATCAGGTTCAAAAGTATGGCTCCTACGCCTATCAATGCGAGAAGCGGACTGTAATGGATCATCACGGCCAGGTAAAATACCATCATGATCGATTGGATCGCAAGAGGGGCAAAGGTCTGCACCAGTGCGCTTGCGATGCTGGCATTGGTGGCCTGCCTGTCCGCGATATCGGCAGAGAGCCGCTGGCTGAAAAATTGCATAGGCAGACGAAGAACCTTCCAGAGATAAGAGGCGCTGCCATAGGAGGTCATTTTACCCTGTATGCGCAGGGAATAGACTGCGGCGATCCAGCTGATCACGATGCTGACGATCACCAGCAGCAGGAACAGCAGGATAAAGGGCGTCAGCCATTCGGGGTTCTTCCCCGTCAGCAGGCGATCGAGGAACGTACGTGAAAAAGCAGGCTGTATGATACCCAGCAGGGAAGAGATGGTAGTGGTGAGGATAACGAATGCCACTGCCGTTCCGGAGCCGCGGAGCCGTTCTTTAGCATACGAAAGGACGGATTTTGGCTTACCGGATGGGACAAAGCTCTCGCCGGGCTGGAATGTAAGGCAGACGCCTGTGAACTCCCGGTCGAATTCTTCCCATTCTATGACGACGCGGCCTCTTGCAGGATCGTTCAGAACAGCTTTTTTGCCCTGGAAGCCGCATAAGACGACAAAATGATTAAAGCCCCAGTGTATGATGCAGGGGAATGGTCCTTCTTCCAGCAGGTTTTCGGGCTCAACGCGCCAGGCGCTGGCTTCCATGCCGTAACTGCGGGCGGCGACCAGTATGTTTTTCGCGCTTGCGCCATCCATGGAGACGCCGCAATCCACGCGCGCCTGCTCCAGGGGGATCCACATGCGATAATAATGCATGATCATGGTAAGGGAAGCCGCGCCGCATTCCAGGGCTTCCATCTGCATGACCACGGGCACGCGGACGACACCCTTTGTCACGGGCTGCGGAATTGCTTTTTTTCTTATGCTGAACATGCCCTCACCTCCTACTGCAGAAGCAGGGATATGGGCCTCAGGTCTTCGGTAACGACGGTCCCGGAATAGATGTCTTCTGCCAGATCAGTATCGACAGGTATCAGTATCACCAGATCCCCGGCACTTAACCCTCCGGCTCGCAGAAGGCGCAAGGAAGCATCTTCCGGTATCAGCTGGATCTCGCAATCGGCATCCGTATCAAGGGGATAAGCTTTCCCTTCCAGCATCACAGTGCCCTGTGCCATAACATCAGATGCTTCGGAATAGGGTACATAGCAGATGCTTTGCTCATTCCCGATCACTACTGCAACCTGTGCTGTCGTTCGTATATGGCCGAAAATACCCCAGAGAATCGCACCTATCAGGAGCGTGATCACCGCTGCCATCACCAGCCAGACATCGGGAGAAGTCACCCGCAGATAATCATTCAGGGATTCCGGGGATTCTACCGCTTCCAGACTCTTTTCGCGGAACAGTTTGACCTTTGGTTGCTCAGACATGTCATTCAGCTCCCTTGCCGGTGTCGATCGTTATTCCGATCGCCGATGATCTTTGGTAAAAATTTTACCATATTATTAAATTTATTTCAAGCATCAAAGAGATATGGTATGGAACTTGGGCTTTTTGCCTTCCGGATCAAAATATATAGACAAAAATGAGATTTTACAACGGAAATCCTGCAGGATTCTTTGACATGGAGTGATCCAAATAGTATAATATCATTGGTATACTGTCAAAACCTATATATTTTGAGATATCAGAGCGAACCGGATGGTATTTTTTTCCGGGGAGTGGGGGCCAAATGAATAGAAATAACAACAGGATCGATCTGGCCAGGCTGGCCATATATATACTAAAACGCGCATGGCTTCTTGTGATCTGTGCGGCTGTAGGCTTTGTTGTGATGTATTCCCAATCTGTCAAAAAGCCGGATACATATACCGCGTATGGGACCATGTTCGTTACAAACAGCAACCCGAATCTTATCAACTATGGTTATACGAATATTTCCGATATATCCAGTGCGGTGCAGCTGGTGAATATCTACAGCGAAGTTGTTAAGAGCGATAAAGTGCTGCAGAGCATACTTGCGTATCCGACAACCGAAAAATTGGAAGATGGAACGGAGCGGGCGGATCTGCTTCTTGGTCAGAAGTATCCGGGGCTCACTCCGTCTTATATACGCGCGACGATAGCCATGGCTTCCGTGAACGAGACGCCTATGGTACGCGTCAGCTGCACGACGATGGATCCTATCCTGTCGGCGGACATCTGCGAAGCGGTGCTGCAGGTAGCTCCTGCGGCGATCAAGGATGTCGTCGGTGCCGGTGATGCGGAGCCGCAGGATTTTCCGGAGGTACCGCGCATGCCGAACGGCCGCAATGATAAGCGCCAGGGTATCATGGGTGCGATGGCGGGTGCCGTGCTTGC
>DBXA01000024.1:47241-52686 GCA_002309235.1 Christensenella sp. UBA1224
CTGACGGATAACTACACTCTGCCCATACTTTCCAAGATCAGGCGTATCAAGGGCAACAGCAAGGATCTGGATAATTTCCTTCTGGATGAATCGAGCGAAATGGACCTCGTGGAAAGTTATGCCAAGCTTCGCATGAACGTTCTCTATACCCTTGTAGGCAAGGAAAGGCACAGTGTGCTGGTGACCAGCGCTATCTCCGGTGAGGGAAAATCCACTATCGCGGCAAATCTGGCTGTATCCGTAGCAATGGGCGGCAAGAAAGTCATCCTGGTGGATGCGGATATGCGCCGCGGCTGTCAGAGCGAGATATTCGATTACAGCCGCAGGACGAACGGCCTTTCCGATATCCTTGTCGGCATGATCAAATTGGAGGATGCGATCCGTTCCACCGGCCGTGATTTCCTGGAGATCCTTCCTTCCGGCACCGTGCCGCCGAATCCTTCGGAGCTGCTTGCGTCTCCGGCGATGCAGCAATTGCTGGCGGAGCTTGAAAAACGGTATGATCTGGTGGTCCTGGATGTTCCGCCAATCAATATCGTGTCGGATCCTCTGGCGCTTTCTTCCCAGGTGGCAGGCGGAGTCTACGTAGTACGACAGAATTTCACGGATCATCGGGAGATCCGTACAGCGCTCACCTCAGCGGAGATGACGGGTCTGGATCTGCTCGGCTTCGTCTTCTACGGCGAGAAGCTGCGTCAGGGCTCCTACTACAGCCGCAGATACTATCATGGGTATAAATACTACCATAAATACGATACCAGGTCACACTCCGGGGCTGAAGGGCATGGAAAGCAGGGGAGATCCCGCAAACGTGCTTAAGCAATATAAATTGAAAAAATGAAAACAAAACAACCCATAAACGGTACGTATGTGTGTTAAGGAGGGCTTTGTGATGAGAATGCTCAAACGACCTGTGCTGGTACTGCTCCTTCTCTTGCTGTCGATGTGTATCGCAGTAAGTGCAGGTGCAGAAGGGGCCGCGCTGGGTCTGCCTGCCTTTACCGAGACGGATTGCGTCTGGGACGAGGCGGGGAACCTGGTCAGCGAGACGGCGCGTGATCTGAACGGCGCGCCGGCGGTCAATTCCCGCGGCTTTTACCGTGCGGAATACACCTATGATGATAAGGGAAATCCTTTGACGGAGGCGTATTTCGGCCTGAACGGCGAGCCGGTGAATGCGGATGGCGGCTATGCCCGCGCAGAGTTCACCTATGTGTACGGCTCTGACGGTGTAGCGCATCTGATCGAGGAGGATCGCTATGCCGCTGACGGCAGCCGTGCGGATATCCCCGGCAGCTATAGCTATCGCCGCGATACATGGGATGGGACCCGGATCATAGGCACATATTATTTCGATGCGGATAATGATCCGGTCCAGCCTACCGGCGGATATGCGAAGATCCTCTCCACCGTAGAAGAGGATGAGAACGCCATCGTGATCACCAAGGAATACCAGGCAGCGGACGGCACGCCCCTGCTGGGCACGGAAGGCGGCGCGACAGTCGTCTTTACGTATGCCAAGGGTGTTACCGCGGCAGTGAACGCGCGTGTAGACAATATGGGCCTTGGCATGAAGATCGATGCGCCTACCCGCACAAACGCTGTGGATCTCGGCCCCGGCGAGGTGGATGGAAGCCGCCGTCCCATGCTGGTCTCTACAGAGATCTACGGCACGGATGGCAGCAAGATCTTCGGCGCCAACCATTGGCACCGTGAGGTCCGCTCCTATGACGAGCGCGGGAACCTCATCCGTATCGATTTTTACGATGCGGAGGATGAGCCCATCATGGGCGCTTCCGGCTATGCTTCCATGGTCAACACCTATGATGAGCAGAACCGCGTCATAGAGATCGATTACCTCGGCCGTGACGGCCGGCTTGTCAAGATGCTCAATGGTTACGCGAAAGTGACCTATGAGTATTATAGTGACAACCGTGTCCACTACATCCGCTATTTTGGTGCGGACGGTGAGCGCACGATGACCACCAACGGCAATTCCATGGTGGAGATGGAGTACAACGGCGGGGATTTCGATTACAGGGAAACCTATTACGATATCCTGGATGAGTACACCATGATCAATGCCGGCTATGCCCGTATCGAATGGCTGTACGACCGTACGCTCAGCTATGATGAATCCGGCAATGAACTGTGGATCCTGAATCCCGATTCGATCGAGAGGGAGCGCACCTTCGGCACGGATATGGAGCTGATCGAGCGCAAGGCAGGCTACGCGGGCATCTTGAACACCCGCAATGAATACCATCAGATCGTGCGGACGATGTACATGGGTGATGACTGGAAGCCCGCCCGCAATGATGAACGCCAGTACGCCTATATCGATTTCACCTATGCGGGGAACGGTGCGGATGAGCCGCCGGTACGCGAGGAGTATTTCGACGAGAACGGCAATCCCTGCGAGGGCATCAACGGCGCTTATGCCCGCACAATGGTCTATGGCGGCCCGAAGGAAAATCTTCTCCTGGAGGAATCCTTCTGGAAAGCCGACGGCAGTGCCGATACAAGCGTTATGAACGGCGCGCACCGCGTTGTCTATAATTATAATGGAAAGCTCCGCCAGACTTCGGCGAGGTATTACAATGCCGATGGCTCTGCCTGCACTGTCCGTACGGGCGAAGCCGCAGTGCTGCGTGAATATGACCGCAGCGGCGGCCTCCTCTGGCAGGCGACCTTGGGCGAGGATGGCAGCCCCGTGATCGCCAACGGCCCGTACGCCGTACAGGTACATACTTATGATTATGCCGGCCACCACACCGGAGAAAAGTATTACGATGCGGAAGGCACAGCGGTAACGAACGCTTCCGGCTATGCTTCCGTCGTCTATTCCTATGATATGCAGGGCAATATCACCGGTATCGCCTGGTTCAACGGCGAGGATGAGCCTACCCTGGTTGGCGGGCGCGCCGTTGTGGAGCGTGAATATGACAATGCCCACCACATGATCTACGAGGTCAACCTTGGCACTGACGGGCAGCCGATCCTCCTGAGCAGCGGCTATGCCGCCAGGCGTCTTGCCTACGATCCGGAGAGCGGCATCGCCACCCGCGTGGATTACCTGGATGCCGATGGCGAGCCCACGTTGCTGCCGCAGGGCTATGCCTCCTATGAGACAGAGTATGATGCGGTCGGCAACCTCCTGCGCCGCGCCTATTACGATGAGAGCGGCGCTCCCATCGCGCCTGCGACGCCCGGCTATGCCTGGTTTGAGCGCAAGGTGGACGATGATGACCGCATCACGGAAGAAGCTTATTACAATGCCGATGGCACTCTCCTTGTGAATCCGGATGGCTACGCCGTTGTGAGCAATTCCTACGATGGCGATAAGACCACCGTCACCTATCTCGGTGCCGACAGGCAGCCGGTCATGACCTCCTTCGGCTATGCCTCCTGCGAAACGGTGCAGGATTTCCGCGGCAAGACTCTCAGCGTTTCCTACTTCGGCGCGCAGGGCGAGCCCGTTGCGATTGCCGATGGTTACCACAGCGTCGCCTACACCTGGGACAGTGAAGGCCATCAGCTGACGGAAAACTACTTTGATGAAAACGGCAGCCCGGCGGAGTGCCCGGATGGATACGCCTCCTTCGTCTGCGAGTATGACCATAAGGGCAACCTGATAAGGGAAGTCCATTACGGAGCGGATGGCGCTATAACCAATATCATCGCCGGCGCTGCTGAGATCGTGCGTGAATACGATGAGGAGGGCCGCCTCGTGAGCGAGTGCTTCTTCGATGAGAGCGGCGCTCCCTACAGCTATCGCGGCGATTATGCCGCCGTTGCCTATTCGTATGATGCTCTCGGAAACGTGCTTTCCGAGGTATACTTCGGCACGGATGGCGAGCCTGTGGTCTCTTCCAAGGGCTATGCCCTGAAGGCCTGCGCGTATGATGCTGCCGGCCGCCTGCTTACGGAAGAGTATTCCGACGGGCGCGGCACGCTGATCACGCAAGTCTCCGGTTACGCCCGTAAGGTCCAGACCTGGGACAGCCACGGCAATCTGACCAGCGAGGCGTATTTCGGCGAGGATGGCAGGTACATCCTGCAGGAGAGCCGCTACAGCTACGTGACCTACCAGTATGATTCCCATAACAACTGCACGGAGCAGGCTTGGTACATATTTGAAGGCCAGCCCACCCAGATGCCGGAAGGCTACAACCGTGTGTTGAACACCTATGATGAGGCGAACAACTGCATCCGCAGCGTATGGTATTACAATGATGATATCGTGATGCGTGAGGATGGCTATGCCGCTGCAGACCGCGAATACGATGCCCGCGGCCGTCTCACCAAGATCGCCTACCTGGATGCCGATATGGCCCGTGTGACCACCAGGCAGGGCTATTCGGCGGTTGCCCGCGTTTACGACAACGCCAACAACGTCCTGCAGGTCCGCTACCTGGATGAGGAGGATAATCTGACCCGCGTGCCGGAAGGCTTCAGCGTATGGCAGCGCGAATACGATTCGAATAACCACGTCATCCTCGAACAGTATCTGGATGAGAACGAGCGCATAGCCTCCCTGACCACGCGCGTACCGGCTACCCGCCGTGCGTACGATACCCGCGGCAACCTGGTACGCCTGGAGAATCTGAATTCCAGCCTGCAGCCTGTGGAGAGCCAGTTCGGCTTCGCTACCATTGTCTACGCCTATGATGACCAGGATCGCCGTGTCAGCGAGACATACCTGAACCTCAACGGCTTCACCACCATGATCTCCAACGGCTACGCTGCTATCCGTTATGAGTACAGCGATCAGGGCAAGGTATGGCGCACCACTTACCTGGATGTCGCCGGCCAGCCCACCCTGTTCAAGGATGGCTATGCCGCTTCGGAGTTCATCTACGATGAGAATCTGAACCTTGTCCGCATCATCTACCTGGATGATAAGTATGAGCGCACGTACATCAGCGCCGGCTATTCCGGCATCCTGCGTACGGTGGATAAGAACGGCGCCATCCTGACGGAAACCTACCTGGATAACCAGGATATGCCCGTCAACGGTGCCGGCGGTTACGCCACCATGCGCAATACCTGGGATGACCGCCAGCGCCTCGTCCTGCGCGAATACCTGGATACCGACGGCCAGCCCACCATGCTTTCCACCGGTTACAGCGCTATCGGCTACCAGTATGACAACAGCGATAACAAGATCCGTGAGTCTTACTATAACCGCACCGGTGATCTGACCTGGAACTCCTACGGCTATTGCGAGATCGTCTATACCTACGATGCCCGCAATCACTGCATCGGAGAACAGCTGCTGAACCGCAACGGCCAGCCCGCGGTACACTCTTCCAACCAGTATTCCTCCCTCGCGCGTGAGGTGGATCCGGATGGCCGCGTGCTCTCCGTCAAGTTCTTTGATACGCAGGGCCAGGTAACCGCATATGCCAACGATTATGCCGAGGTCCGCTATACGTATGATCT
>DBXA01000024.1:52802-77429 GCA_002309235.1 Christensenella sp. UBA1224
TGACGGATACTGCCATGGGCTATGCGATGGCCGTATATACCTATGATGAGCTTGGCAACCTCACCAGCGAGAAGTATCTGGATATGCAGGCTCTCGGTGTTGTGCCGGAGGGCTCTCAGTACGCCTACAGCCTGATGGATTACGATGAGGAGGGGCGTCTCATCAGCGAGGAATTCTTCGATGATGATGATCACCCGGCTCCGGGCCGCGTGGGCTATGCCGCCCATTACATCACCTATACGGAAAGCGGCCTCGTTTCCGAGGAGTACTACCTGGATGAATCCCTGCAGCCGATGGCTGTCGATGGCTGGAGCAGGCGCAGGATCGTCTCTGAGGATGCGGAGGAGCGCACTTACACCATGCGCGTCATGGATGAGACGCAGTCTGCCGATGCCTATATCGAGACGGAGCAGACTTTCGACCGCTATGACCGCCCGGTGCGCGTCAGCTGGTTCGATGCTTCCGGCAATCCCGTGACAGGGCCTTCCGGTGCTGCCGCTGTTGCCTACGAGTATACCGGCCGCGGCCAGGTGGCTCTGGAGAACTACTACAATGCCGATGGCAGCGCCGCTGCCGTGGACGGCGCCTATGGCGTCAGCCGCACCTATACTGCCTTTGGCAGGCTGGAAAGCGAGACCTGGCTTGGTGCCGATGGAGAACCGACAGAGACGGCTGAAGGCTACGCTACCATCCTCTATGATTACGATCTGAGCAATTCCACCCGTGTGGAGAAGTACTACCGCACCTATCAGGATGTGAACGGGCAGGCCTGCGCGGCCGCGAACGGCGCCTGGGGCATGAGCGTGCTCTATTACCCCGCTGCAAGGGTATATGAAGTCACATTCCTGGATGCGCAGGGCGAACCCATGGATACGTCCGATGGCTACGCTATCCTTGAATACGAGGAAGACGAGTACGGCAACAGGGTCTGGGAAGGCTACTACGATAAGCAGCATGGCCAGGCGGAGTGCCTGGATGGCTACTTCAGCAAGGAAAGCACCTATGATAACGCCGGCCGCCTGGTGGCGGAGCGTTATCTGGACCGCTACAACAAACTGACCAACAACGCACAGGGCGTTGCCGGCTGGAACGGCTACTACGATGCCGATGGCAATCTGGTGATCACCAGCCGCTACGATAAGGATCTCAAAGCCCTGGCGGACGGCCAGTAAAGGAGGGATAAGCATGAAGACGATCAGTAAGCGCAATTCCCGTCCGACGAAATTCCTGAGGGCTCTGGCCCTTGTGCTCGCCCTCTGCCTCCTGCCGGTGTTCTCACTGGCAGAAGGCGAGGCGGCGAATGACGATTGGGTCACCTTCCTCCTCATCTGCAACGAGGGCATGAACAACGATAAGGGCAATGCAGGCAACACCCTCATGGTAGTCTCCATGGAGCCTGCGGAAGGTAAGATTCGCCTGATGATGTTCACCTGGGATACCTTTGTGGATTATGAAGGCTACGATGTGCCCCAGAAGCTGGATATGCCGTATCGCAACAATGGTCCGGAGGAGGCCATGAAGGTCTTCAACGCTAACTTCGGCCTGGATATCCAGTACTACATGTCACTCAACTATTTGAGCCTGGCCGGCATCATCGATGAGTACGGCGGTGTGACTGTGGATGTATCCCGTGCGGAACGCAATGCCCTCAACGGCATGGTGGCTTCCAAGAAGCAGCGCCTCCTGGATGAAGTGGGCACAGGCATGCTCAGCCAGTTCGTGGTCGATATGCTCGCCAAGGAATACTACCTGACGGATTTCGGCCCCAACACGCGCCTCAATGGCCTGCAGGCCGTAGGCTTCGGCTGGCTGCAGTATGATTCCGTGTATAACTGCTGCGAGAGGGATGCCGAGGTCATCGCCGCTCTGTTCCACAGCGTGAGCGATTTCATGTCCGATAAGGTAGTCCTGTATACAGATGCTTCCGGTGTGCCGGAGAATACGGAAGGCCGTCATGCCATCAACCTGAGCTCCATGACGGAGGAGGATTACGAATTTATCCGTCAACTGCTCTCGCCCATCTTCCAGATGTCTTCCAACAATCTGACGGAGGATGAGATCCGCTCCATTTCCCTGGCATTGGCCTCTGTTGCTTATCAGGCGACCCGCGAAGGTGCGAGCATCCTCGATTCTCTCAGCTATATCGTGCTCCCCCTGGAGGCAAAGCAGCCCTATGATAATGTTGCCGGCGCCCAGGGCCATCTTGTGGATAAGGAAGCGAATATTGCGGCAGTCAAGGAATTCCTCTTTAAAGAGGATTAAGCACAATACCCGCGCGGTACCGACCGGCCTGGCGGGCCGCTGCGGCTTTGGAACATAAGGAAAAGGTCCCTCCCGTGCAAGGGCGGCGCAGTCTGCTCCTGTACGGGAGGGTTCCCGGTTGGACCGGTCTGCTCACACGCAGGCCGGATGGCGAAGCAATGCCCAAAACGCCCCCTGCGGTGAAAGGATGTGGATGCCCATGCATGCGTATTGCCTCTTCTGTGAAACGCAGAAGGCTTCCTTCATCGCGCAGATGATAGAGCAGAACCATGGCTACCGCTGCATTTCTCCGCAGATCATACAGCGCAAATGGGTGAAGGGGGCCTGCCTGGAGGAAAAGCACAACTGGCTCCCCGGCTATATCTTCTTTTATGCCGATGAACCTCTTGAGAGGAAGTTTTATTTCCCCGGCGTCCTGCGCTGGCTGGGCGAAGGGGAGCTCACGGGGGAGGATCGGGCCTTTGCCCTCATGCTCTATGAGCGAAACGGCGTCATGGGCACCGTCCGCCTTACGGAGGTAGGTGACCGCTGCGTGGTCAATGAGCCTGCCTGGCGCGGTCTGGAAGGCCGCGTGGTCAAGCTGGACCGCGGCAGAAAGCGCTGCTGTGTGGAATTCTCCTTTGATAAGTCCAGGATAACCGCCTGGGTAGGGTACGAGATGATCGGGCCGGCGGGGGAGTAGTGGTTAGTGATTAGTTTTTAGTTTTTAGTTTTTAGTTTTCAGCAGGCAGTACTTCCGAGTTACGAATTCCGAATGCAGGGTGATGTAGAATGTAGAACGCAGAATGTAGAACGCAGAATGTAGAATTGTCTGGTTGAAAACAAAAAACTGAAAACTAACCACTGCGCACAGCGCGCTTCATTCTGCGTTCTGAATTCTACATTCTACATTGGAAACTGTTCCGAATTAAACTGCTGCCAACTACCAAACTACTGAGAACTTCCTGACAAGAAAAGAGGGTTGCTCATGACAGGAGATAATGTTGTTACTGCGGTTTTATCCAATAACGATCGTTACAGTATCTTTTCCTTTGGCGATACCCGCATAAAGTTTAAGACATCGCCCTATCTGCTTCACTATGATGCTGTCAGGAAATGGCGAAACGGCTATATAGAATGCATGGCTACATATTCGACTATGAGTGAACCTGTGGAAGAATATATCGATTTGAGATTTATTGCCCAGCGGCTCAGAATGCCGGAAGATGTTTTCCAAAACATTAGAGAGGTGAAGGTAGGATGAACGCGAAAGAAATCGCTGATATGGCTGATATGATCGTGGCGGGATACGCTTACAAAGTGAAAGACGATTATATTGAGGTAACGGATCTCAGCCAGCCGACGAAGACAGCAGTCATTCAGGGAGGACAGGTCGTGGAGTCGCTCATGACCGATGAGGAAGATGATATCCTTTTGAAGTATTACACCGTTAATAAGGATCTACTGGAGGGCATGCTCAGTGCCTAAGTACTTTCCCTTCAAGATAGGCGGATATTATCTGTACTTCACTTCACATTGTACCCTGGAATGCATGCATGTACATGCCAGTGATGAAGAGTTGAGCGAGGGCGGATCCGGAAAGTTTTTTGTTCGGAGCGATGGCAGCTCTGTTGTCGTAAACCGTGGAAAACTGAATGACAGGGAATTAAACATCATTCAGAAATTCATCAAAAACAACTACGAGACGATGTACGCCACATGGCGCACTTTAAGTCTCAACGGCTACTATGAAGGCAATTGAACGTTACCGATAGCTGATAGTGATTAGTGGTTAGTTTTTAGTTTTCAGCAGCAGTACTGTTGATTCCGAATTATACCTGCGCAGCTTGATTCCGAATTACGAATTTCGAATGCAGGGTAATGTAGAATGTAGAACGCAGAATGTAGAATTATTTGGTTGAAAACTAAAAACTGAAAACTAACCACTGCGCACAGCGCACCTCATTCTGCGTTCTGCGTTCTACATTCTACATTGGAAACCGTTCCGAACTACGCACTCCGAATTCCGAATTAACGAAGCCGGATGGGTGCGCTGCTGAAAACGAAAAACTACCAAAACAAAGGATGAAAACACTGTGCAAGAACTGATAGATCCGGAAGGGACAATAAAACGCGCCGCCAAAGCTCTGCTGATCATCGGGGCAGGCGGCCATGGGCATGTTGCCGCAGAGACGGCCAAAGCTCTTGGGTATCAGGTGTTCTTTCTGGATGATGATAACCAAGAGGCTATCAGCAAGATCGACGATTTGGAGCGGTTCATCCACCGTTATCCGTTTATATTTATCGCCATAGGTGACAATGCTTTGAGACAGCAGCTGACAGAAAAAGCGGAAGCCCTGGGCGGCAATTTGGTTAAGCTGATCCATCCTTCCGCTTATATCAGTCCTTCTGCATCCATAGCAGCAGGGACCATAGTCGGACCAATGGCAGCAGTCAATACGAACAGTGTTATAGGCAAAGGCTGTATCATATCAATAGGGGCTATTGTCGATCATGATGTTGTGGTTGGTCCTTACGCGCATCTGAATGCCGGTTCTGTTTGCCAGGCCAGAAGCGTGATCGAGCCTGGTCAAAAGCTTGAAGCTGGCGATATAGCCAGACGATTATGATACTGGGGGAAAGGAAATGAATATACTCTTTGTTGTAGCGCATCCGGATGATGAGGCGCTCGGGGCAGGGGCAACCATCCATAAATTAGCGTCAGAGGGCAATAAAGTGGCTGTCTGCACCATGGTAAAGGATGCGCTGGCCCGCGCGAACCTCTCGGAAACACTAAAATCGGATCAGGAAAAAGCCTTTGAGATCATGGGCGTCTCCAAAACCTATAATGGAGATTTCCCGAATATCCAGATGAACACCGTACCGCACCTGGAGCTTGTGCAGTTTATCGAATCCGCAATAGAGGATTTCGAGGCGGAATCCATCTTTACCCATCATCCCTCGGATACGAATAACGATCATGTCATGACCAGTTACGCCGCGCAGGCAGCATCCCGCCTTTTCCAGAGGCGACCGGGGCTGCCCAAGCTGAAGCAGTTCATCTATATGGAGGTGCCTTCCAGCACGGAATGGTCCTTTGATTCCTCAGCCAATCGCTTTGCGCCGAACATGTTTGTGGAGATCGGCAAGGAGGGCTTGGATCTAAAGTTGAAGGCGCTGGAAGCCTATACCGGCATCATGCGTCCATATCCACATCCCCGCAGTGAGGAGGCTATCGTAGGCCTTGCAGCGTACCGCGGGGTACAGGCGGGCTGCAACTATGCGGAGGCATTCGAATCCGTATTCTACAGGACATAACAGGATAAGAGGAAACTGCGTTGATATACCAGAAACTCTCTGCCATCGCAAAAAGGCTTTTTGATATACTCGCCTCCGGTATCGCGCTTGTCGTGCTGAGCCCGGTGTGGCTCATTGCCGTTATCGGCATTGTAGTCTCCGATCCGGGCCCTGTTTTTTATATGGCGAACAGGGTCGGTAAAAATGACAGACCCTTTAAAATGTTCAAATTCCGCTCCATGCGGGTGGATAAAAACGCCGATGAAAAGAATTTTAAAGCCGATACGAACAGGATCTTCGGCTGGGGGGAATTCATACGCAGGACGAAGATAGATGAGTTGCCTCAGCTCCTGAATGTGTTTGCGGGTCAGATGTCCGTTATAGGCCCCCGCCCCGCCTCGGCAGATCAGGTTGCGGTAACCAGGGCTGGCCGCTATGCGCAGATCAGCGTGCTGAAACCCGGCCTTTCCGGTCCCTCCGCCCTGTATGATTATATCTATGGCGACCAGGTGCAGGATGAGGAGGAGTATAAGGAAAAGGTCCTCCCCACCCGGCTGGATCTGGATCTCTATTACCTGAAGGTGAAAAGCCTTTGGTATGACCTGAAGATGATTTGGTATACCCTGATATGCATTTTCGGCCTTATGGTCAAAAAGTTTCCGCATTGGATGTATGAAGAGCTGGTTGAGGCGGCGGGGACGATGAAAAATAACGAAGGTATAATCTTTCGGGATAGTAATATGGTTTCATACAGACGGTAAAGTGAGAAACATTTCAGCAGTAATCGCTATAAAACTCTTCTGATATGAGAGAATAGGACGACCGATAATGACGGTTTTAGTGACTGGATCAAATGGTATGATAGGCACAGAGCTTGTAAAAGCATTGGCCAATAATGGATACATTGTAATAGGCGTAGATAAGACGCCAAATAAACTATTAGCAGATAATTATATACATTTTCAAGTATCATTACAAGATAAGACGAAAGTGTCTCAGATCCTGCAGGAATATAATGTGGATAGGATTATTCATCTTGCTGCCCTTGCACATACATCAAGCGAAAAAGACTTATCATGGGAACATTATTATTATGTTAACGTAGAATGTGCCCGAAATCTATTTGAATGCGCTCATGAGATACCTGTTTTGTTTATAAGTACGGTAGATGTCTATGGGTTCTATGATGGGAAACGAGCAGTAAATGTGGATACGCCTATTGAACCTATCTCGAAATATGGAAGAAGCAAGGCTCAGGCAGAAGCAGAGTGCAAAAAACTGTCCCATTTTGATATATACCGGTTTTCCCCTGTTTATACAGAGAGCATAAAACGTGATATTCAAAAAAGATATTATCTCAGATATCCAAGTATTGCTTACAAAATAGGTAAAGGGAGCAATTACGAAATACTGAATATTGCAAAAGCGGTTAAAACGATGGCAGAATGGTGCAGAATGGCACCTGGTAATACCATAAAGATAATTAAAGATGATGAATTGATGTGGACACCAGATTATATTGCAGCAGAAAAATCATTAGGCAAAGCTAGGACTGTAATAACAATTCCATATTGGATGGCTATAACCGTATACAAAATCTTAAAGATAATTACAGGGCGAAACGAATACACTTATTTGTTAAATAAAGCTGTATATCCATTAAAAACAGAATAGTAGCGAGACTTCATGATGGTTCAATGATCTGATTTGTTATAGAGGCAAAGGGGAGAGGTTTTTTTGGATTTCAAAGGCATTCGCGTGCTTGTTTTAGATGGATATGGCCGTCAGTGTGCGATTGTATTAAAAGAGCTTCATGAACTTGGGTGCGAAATAACTACCCTGAATACGAGCAGGTGGGACGTTGGGTATGCATCAAAATATCCAAAGCATAAGTTGATAGAGCCGGAAACACGTTATGATATGGACGCTCTTAAGCAGGTATTGGACCGTGAAATTCTTTCTGATAGATATGATGTTGTTTTTCCGATGCTTGAGCCAGCCACGGAAGTTCTCTGGCAGAATAAGGAAGTCTATCAGAAGCATATAAAGTATGCAATGGCGGATGAGGAAGGCTTTTATAAAGCTTTTGATAAACAGCTTACAATGGAGCTGTGCATGAAAAACGGAATCAATTGCCCTGTCACAAAGATGGATGATGAAAGTATGGATCACTTTCTCTCCAAAGTGGAATTCCCGTTGATTCTGAAACCGAGGGTTGGGTCCGGTTCCCGTGGTATTCATAAGGTTGATTCGAAAGAGGAACTAGATAAGCTGATCGGGAACGGAGAAATTAGGACTGACGAATATGTCATACAGGAATTTATCAGGAGCGGTGAGACGCACAGAGTGTCCTATACTTTTATAGATAACAACAATGAAACAAAAACATCCATACTTGCCAAATCCACCAGACCGTATCCCCTGGAAATCGGAACCAATTCATTGTTTGAAAGCTGTAAAATGCCTGTAATTGCCCTTCAAGCAGAAAAATTGCTTAAGCTTATGAACTGGCATGGCTATGCCTCTGTCTGCTTTATTGAAGGTGATGAGGACCATATCCCGAAAGTCATGGAAATCAATGGTCGCATATCCGCAAGCCTGAAGGTCAGTTATTGCTGCGGAGCGCATGTTGTACGTCAGATCCTGGAAAGAACATATGATAGGGATGTTACGTCATATATGGGCGATTATCCAGAAGGAATCCGGGTACGGCATGCACAGGCAAGCTTTATGTGGTTTTTGAAGGCTCCAGACAGATTCCGTGACGGTATTTTTAAATTCAGAAAAACAAGTGATTTTGTGTTTTCCTTGGCAGATCCTTTGCCTTGGTTCGCTTATTCTATTGGCTGTACCAGAAAATATAAAACGGAGATGGACAAGAGGAGCCGTTAAGCAGTGTTTTTTTTAGTGAACGGAGACACTTATGAACGTTTGGATTATTGATCACTATTCCTCTGAGCCTAAGTATGGAGGAATATCACGGCAGTATGATTTTGCCACAGGGCTGTCGGAACGCGGCTATAATGTTGTGGTTGTTTCATCTGCTTTTTCTCATTTTCTGCATGAGTATATTACGGATGACGGGATTCTGATTTCGGAAATCTGTCCTAAAGTTCATTATGCCTATCTGCATACATCATCTTATGAAACAAACAAGAGTCCCAAAAGAGTCCTCAATATGCTTTCGTTCAAGAAAGCTGTAGAGAAAAATGCTCTTTTTCTGTCTCAAAAGCTTGGAAAGCCTGATGTGGTGGTTGGATGTTCAATACATCCTTTTACCTGGCTTGCAGCGTATCATGTCGCCAGTAAATTTGGATCGAGGTTTATTGCAGAAGTACGGGATCTCTGGCCGGCTACACAAATCTATAATCATGGAATGTCGCCGCATCATCCTGTTGCGCTGCTGTGGGGAACGATTGAAAAAAAGACTTTCGACAGGGCTGAAAAAATAATTTATTCCATGTCGCGCGGCGATAAATATATTTGCGATATTCTCGGTTATCCCAGAGAAAAAGCCATATGGATTGACCAACCGATGAACTGTGAACGCTTTGATAAAAACGCATTAAGGTACGGCGAACTGCCGGAAGCGATCAGGTCATTTATCGGTGATTCGTTCCTGTGTGTATTTACCGGGTATTATATGGAATATGAAGGCGTTTATGAGATGCTCAAAGCCGCAAAAATACTGAAAGGAAGAAACATACCGGTCAGATTTGTTTTTGTGGGAAGCGGAAAAGAAGAGCAGGGAATGCGTTCCTATGTAAAAGATAATTACGTTGACAATGTATATGTAGGAGGCAGAATCAGCAAAGAGCTTGTTCCGGCATTGCTCGGACGGGCACAGATTTGTCTGGCTCATCTGGCTGTTCGAGGCAACCCCAATTCATATAAATTTGATGCGTCCAAAAACAAACTCACGGAATATATGTATTCCGATTCTTGTATTATTTACGGAACATATATCGAAAATCATTATGTTCAAACTTCCGGAGCAGGTTTGACAATTGAACCGTATAATGCAGCAGCCTTTGCTGATGCCATTGAAAAGGTCTACCGTATGCCGGAGGAAGAAAGAAGAAAATATGGTTTGAACGCCCGTGAACACGTGCTGGAAAATAACACATTGGAAAAACTGACGGATAAATATATTTCTATATTGGGTAAGTGATATGTCAAAGATACAAAAGTACTGGAATACGGTAAAGTATCTGAAATTTACCCAGCTTTCCGCGCAGGTTGGCAAAAGGTTTAAATCCTCCTCCAAGCCTGAAATAATTCAGGCACCACAGTGTAGGGAGGTTTCGCTTTGCATACCGTCTCTAGATTTGAATGAAAGCTACATAGTTCGTTTTTCTCCTGAACTGATTCTTCAGGGGAAGGTGACGTTGCTTCACCGTCCTTATGAAATCAGTTTCAGCATGGAAATGAAGAAAAGCATGAGTCCTTTATGCTGGTTTAATTTGCTGTACTTTGAATATGCCGTCAGTCTTGCGGCAGTTTATTCAAAGTCCGGGGAGAAAGCCTATCCGAAAGCATTTAAGAAGATTTTCAATGATTATTTGAGGGCGGATCTTCCCTATGCACCTTATGTCATTTCACTGCAGATTCCTAATCTGTTGATTGCGCTTGAACTGTTTGCAGATTCTCTTGACAGGGAATTTGTGAACACGGTCAATAATGAAATATACAGACAGTATCGCTATCTGCAGAGACACTGCGAGACGCATTTACTCGGGAACCATTTTTTTGAGAATCTGAAAGCGCTGATTATTGCGTCTTTTTACTTTCAGGATGACAAACGATGCAGCCGGTATGCTCAGAAGCTGAAAAAACAAGCGAATGAACAGATTCAGCCGGACGGCACGCACTTTGAGCTTTCCCCCATGTATCATAAAATCATTCTGGAGGATTTGCTCAGACTGAATAGATTAAAGGGTTGTCAGTTTATTGATTGGGTGCCTGCGGCTATTTCAAAAATGACGAATGCTATGTATGTCATGGAGCATGGTCTTTCCAGAACCCCTCTTTTTAATGATGCAGGGGACAATGTTTCAAAATCATATGAGTCGCTCATAAAAGCTGTATCGGTTGAGACAGGAACTGATTTGTATCCGGAAAGAAATTCACTGCCAGACGCCGGATACTATCGCCTTGACAGAGATGGAATAATAGTCATTGCGGATTGCGGAAAAATTGGTCCCGATTATATTCCAGGCCATGGACAATGTGACTGCCTCAGCTTTGAGTTGTTCTATAACGGAGAACCGTTGATTGTGAATTCTGGTACTTATCAGTATCAGGGAGACAAACGGAAGCACTTCAGGTCCACTGCAGCCCATAACACCGTTGTCATGGATAACAGTGAACAGTCCCAGTGCTGGGGAGAGCACCGCGTGGCGAAGCGAATCGGAGATCTTTCAGCCTGCTGCGACGGTAGGAGCTTTAAGGGATCTTATACGAGTGCATATCATAAAAAACACAGCCGAAGTATTACATTGGAAGAATCCGGGGAAGTTCTGATTCTGGATAATACGGAGAATGCGAGGGAGGCCAGGAGTTATATTCGGATTCCGGATTCCTTCTCAGTATCGGACGGGCTTTGCGTTACAGATCGACAAGGCAAGCAGGTCTGCTCGATTGAACCGATAAATTGCTGCGGAAAGAAATGTCAAGACGATGAAATGACGATGTATGCTCCGGAATTTGGAAAGCTGGAGAGATGTACGTGCATCGAATTCAGTTGGACCGGGGACAAAAACAGTCACGGGTACAGGATTCGTTTCATGTAAGCTGATAAGGAGAATAAATTCTATGGTTAATGTGATAGGCTTGGGTTATATTGGCCTTCCTACTGCGTTGATGATGGCTTCCCACGGCGTGGAAGTGGTCGGAACAGATTATAATCCAAAGGTTGTGGCCATGCTGAATGCGGGGAAAACAACTTTCAAGGAGAAAGGACTGGATGAACTGTTTCAGCGGGCGCTTGAGAAAGGAATTCGATTCACGGAAGATTACCAGATAACGGATACATATATTGTTTCCGTTCCTTCTCCGTATGACAAATTCAGCAAAAAAGTTGATGCCTGCTATGTGGTTGCGGCAGTAAAAAAGGTATTGGAAGTATGTCCGGAAAACGCTACCATTATAATTGAATCCACGGTCTCTCCCGGCACAATAGATAAACACATCCGTCCGGAGATTAAAAATCATAACATTAACCTTGTGCATGCTCCTGAGAGGATTATTCCGGGTAATATGGTTTATGAGCTGCTTCATAACAACCGTACAATCGGGGCGGACGACAAAGAGACAGGGGATAGAGTTGCCGCATTGTATGCGTCATTCTGTCAGGGGCAGATTGTTGTTACGGATATTCGCACAGCGGAAATGACAAAAGTTGTGGAAAACACCTTCCGCGCGGTCAATATAGCTTTTGCAAATGAACTGGCCAAGATTTGCCGTCATGACAACATGGATGTATATGAAATCATCCGTATTTGCAATATGCACCCCCGGGTCAATATTCTTCAGCCCGGTCCAGGAGTGGGCGGTCACTGCATTTCTGTGGACCCGTGGTTTCTGGTGGGTGATTATCCGAGCCTGGCAAAGGTCATAGATGAATCTATGAAAACCAATGAAAGTATGCCTGACTTTGTGCTGAACAGGATCTATGAGATTATGAAAGAAAATGGTCTTACAGATATAAGCCGTGTTGGTCTGTATGGCCTGACTTATAAGGAAAATGTGGATGATATGCGGGAAAGCCCCACGTTACAGTTGCTGGAAAGCCAGGAGAGACATCTTGCACCGGGACTGAAAGTCTATGATCCATTTATCACGGATGATGTAGTGAAAAATCAATATCATGATCTGGATGCTTTTCTTTCAGATGTGGATTTTGTTGTAATCATGGTTAAACACAATGAAATCATGGAAAACATGGACAAACTGACAGAAAAAACAGTATTGGATTGCTTCAATATCTGTGATTTGCCAGGAGTGTATCATATCTGATAATGAACAAAAGAGGATTTTGACATGGAAATCATCGCAAAACGATACAGACCTTTAACCTGTATGGGGAATTGGGTTGTTACCTCCCACATAGGTGAAATCGCTATGATGAATCTGGCTTCAAAAGATACGAAACATATCTGTGATTTGCCGGTAAAGGGAGTAAAAAGGTTTCTGTCAAAATCAAGAACAATAGAACGTTTACTGAGAACGGAAGCAAAGATAGCTGTGCCGATATCAGGTAATGAATTGATCATTTCTTTTCATGGCTGTATCTATAATGTTGACATTGTTAAAGGGACGATTCATCCGGAATTGACTTATCGGAACGGAATGAATGGACCAATGAGAATCGTTCCGATAAAAGGTGTTTCCGGTTTTAATGATTGCCTTGCATTTGGTGAGTACACCCTCAATTCACAACGAAAGAATCCGAGTGCTGTTTTTACTCGTGATTATGTAACAGGAAAGTGGAAAAAGGCATATGAATTCGTGCCGGGAAGAGTACGCCATATCCATGGTCTGACTCCCGATCCCGAGAATGGCTGTGTATATATTCTAACCGGAGATTTTGAAAATGAGGCCGGTATATGGGTCGCAAAAAACAATTTTGAATCCGTTGAACCGTTGCTGGTGGGATCACAGACATACAGATCCGGATACCTTTATAAAACCGAATGCGGACTGATTTACGCAACCGATACAGCGCTGGAACAGAATTATCTCTATTGTATTTCAGAAGGGGAAAACGGCAAACCCGATTTGAAGCCTTTCTATGAAATGGATGGCAGCTGTGTCAGCTCGGGGGAGACGAAAGACAAAGTGCTGTTTTCATCGACGGTAGAGGCGGATGAGAGTATCAGGGGCTGGCGCTCTTGGATCAATATGAAGCGCGGCGCGGGGATCAAAAGTGAAAATGCTAAACTTGTGGCAGTAAATAAATCGGATTTAGGCGTTTCGGTTATCACTCAGTACAAGAAAGATAAGCTGCCTTTCAAGCTTTTTCAGTATGGCTATATGAAGGTTGTCGATGCCCCCGAGCTGGAATCAATCCTCGTTTATCCGGTTGGCGTAAAAAAGTTTGATGCTGTAATGCTAATGATTAAGTATGAGGAACTGAAATAATATGTCAGGAGAAGAATATGAGAAGAATAGTTTACCTCGGTAGATTTACTCCGACAACAGGTGGCAATACAGCGAAGAATACAGCTTTATTTAATGAACTTATAAATGAGACTCCAGTTGAAAAAGTTGACTTAACGCTTGCCAAAAAAGGAAATATAAGGACTATATATAGATGCATCAAAGCAATACTGTCTAGAAAGAATAATTTAATTATAGGTTCAGCGGCAAAAATGCGTCGCATTTTTTCTTTTATTCTATTTCATATTAATCGAAAAACAATGAATAGATCAATAGTGATAATAATGGGAGGACAATTTGGAAAACAAATAATAGAGGATTATAAATACCAAACCTGTCTAAAAGAGTATAATCAGTTGTATGTTGAAACAGACGGCATGATAAAAGATTTAAATCAGATGGGAATTATGAATGTATCATTATTTCCCAACTGTAGAAAGAAACCAGCTTCAGATATCAAAGTCCGTGAGCATCAAAAACCCGAATGTGTTTTTTTCTCTTTAATTCAACCGCAAAAAGGCGCAGATTTGATTTTGGAGGCTGCAGAGAAGGCAAAGGATATACAATTCCATTTTTATGGAAAAGTTGTCCCTGAATTCAGAAATCAATTTATGACTACAGTGGAATCTTTGGAGAATGTTCATTATCATGGGGTTTTCCACGGTAGTAGTGATGAAGTATACATGGAATTGAATAAGTATGATATTCTTTTGTTTCCTACAAAGTGGGACACCGAGGGAGTACCAGGGATACTTGTTGAAGCAAAAATTGCAGGTTTGGTGTTAATAGTTAGCAATATGAGTTATAATGCAGAATTCGTGAAAGACGGAAAAGATGGGTATATTCTAACAGAGAATACATCAGATGCACTCAGGGCAAAGGTGGAATCGCTGTATAAGGATCCGACATTAGTTGTAACGATGAGACAAAAGAGTAATGCATCTGCTGAAAGATTCTTTTTTGATCATTATATATTGAATATGGTCAGCAATCTCACGAAATAGGAATACTAGAGAATTATGCGTTATTCATTACGAATAAACGAATCAATTGGCTGAAGGAGATAACCCTGATGAACAAAATCTTAAAGAAACTGTTCTTTTCTTTTACTTGGGAATGCGCATACAGAATTATAAAGGAAGATGAGGCCTTACCAAAACCAGGTACCAAATACTCATATAAGGTGCTAAGCAACGAGCCAGGCTTTTGGTCTGCAGATCCTTTCCTGTTTGGGACAAATAACAGGATGTATTTATTTTGTGAATATACAGATATAAAGAAGCACAAGTCAGTAATTGGAGTAAGAAGTATTTTTCCAGATGTTGAAGAAAAGACAGACAATGCTTATGAGTTTGACGGCCATACATCATATCCTGCTGTGTTTTCATTTCAGGGAACAGTTTATATGATTCCTGAAACAACATATGACCGGAATATTCAATTATTGAAATGTATACAGTGGCCGAAAAAGTGGGAAAAAGTTGGTGTTCTGCTTGGTAATATTTTTGCACCGGACACGACACCGTTTATTGATAAAGGAAAATGGAAAGCTCTTATTTATTCGGTAAATGAAACTGATTCAAGAAAAAGCAAATTATTAATAGGCAATATTGATATAGGAAACTGCAAAATAACTGATATTGTTGAAATAAAGTCATATGACAATCATCTTGGAAGGCCTGGTGGAAATTGTATTTATATTGAAGATAAATTTATAAGAGTTGTCCAACCGGGTAATCGTATCTACGGAGAAAAGATAGAATTCTATGCATTGAATCTTGAAGATAAGACAGAAAGCAAATTGGGCGAATTGACAATTGATGATATCGTACCAGACAAAAAGGGCAACTATATCGGAACTCATACTTTCAATAGATTCGGAAATGTGGAAATCATTGACTTGCTTGTAAAAAAATTTGATTTCTTTAAAATTGGACGTTATATTCTACAAAAATTGCGTCTGTTTGGATATGATCTTGGGGATAAAAGAAAAATAAACTATTCGAAAGGAAAACAAAAAGATGCAGTTTGACATATACAATCCACATGAGAATCAGCGTGTAACGGATTATTATGTCCATATAATAGAGAATGCACTGCATGATGCAGGGCATATGACAAGTCGAATAAAAAGTATTCAGAGGCAAGCGAGTAATGAGACAAAAGGGATTGTTGTTATTTTATGTATTGATGTAGTCAAGGCAAAAATAGCTGGTTATAAACATGTCATAGTATGGATACAGGGAGTATCAGCATATGAATCATATTTGATTCACCACAATAGATTAAGGTTCTGGGGAATAGAATTATTCGAATTTATTGGCATGAGAAAAGCTGATTTGATCCTGTTCTGTTCTAAAAAAATGGAAGAATTCTTTGATAAAAAATATAAAACATATAGGAAAGACAGATATATCATGCCATGTTTTAATGAAGAATTGCACGAAGACAGTTTTCATTATCCGGGGAAGTATGATAATAATACATTTATTTATACGGGCAGTTTAGCACCGTGGCAGTGCTTCGAACAAACCGTAGAGCTTTATAGCAAGATTGAGGAACTGGTCGGAAACTGCAATTTACGGGTGTTGGCGAAGGATAAAGAAACTGCACTTTCGGTTCTGAATAAATATCATGTGAGGAATTATTCGATTGATTATGTTCCACTTGCAAGAGTAACGGAAGAAACTAAAAGAGCGAAATTTGGCTTTTGTATCAGAGAGAATACCATTATAAATAATGTGGCGACGCCAACAAAACTGTCTTCTTATATAGCGAATGGAGTTATGCCGATATATTCAGAATATTTAGAAGATTTCCACAACAGAGCGCGTAATTCAAAATACTGTTTTTGCTATAACCTTGATGACAATGCAGATGCAATTCAGGCAATTGTTTCTGCATGCAGAGAAAAAATTATGCCGGAAGATGTGCTTAAAGAGTTTAGTTTGTTATTTGGAGAGTACTACTCCGCATCTTTTCACAAAAGCAGATTATCGGAAAAAATCAATACGATATTTTAGAGGAATACCGATGAACAAGTATCTGAAAACTAAGCAGATAGAACAAGCGAACCGAAGAATCATAAGTAATACTATATATATTATAGTATTCAGTATTCCGATATTACGTTATTATGATTTACTAGGTTCACTTGGCCTTGAATCATTTCTATGGGGAATAACATTAATATGTTTTTTTATACTTATGTCCTATGAATCACAGCTCGTTGATGAAGAGATAAACAAATCAAAACTGCTTTATTTGTGCTTTATCATATGGAGTGTGTGTATTAGCCTCGTATATGAATTTTATACAAAATATAATATATATAGTATATACTCGCATTATACAGTATTGTCATACATAATGCCGCTTGTTGCTGTTTTTATTGTATATGAAATGCTAGATGGCAGATTAGATGCAACAAAGGCAATAGATATATATGGAAAATTTGTCTTTTGTGTTGTTGCTGTTTATATCATTCAATGGATATTGAAAGTATTCGGCCGAGAGCTTTCTTTTAAAATGCCTTTTTTGCACTATTCGGATTCATATTATTACCTAAATGCAAGAGTATTTGGCATGAATTCAGGTTCACTATCATCCGTTTTTTCAGAGAGAGCTCATTTTGCTGAGTATATTGTACCGTATATAGCAATTTGCTTATATAGCAAAGACCTTGTTAAAATACACAGAATTGGGAAAGCAGTTTTTTTATCTATTATTACTGTTTCAACAGCTTCAGGGAATGGCATTATTGTTGTTCTCATTGAATGGGTTTGTTTTTTACTTTTTTTTGGTAAACTTCGCAATACAACAAAAATCCTTTTAATCCTACTTGGAGTTTTAGTCTCTTATATCCTTTATAATGAATTACAGAAAATAGAAGTGTTTAATGATCTATTTAATAGATTATTTGTCAACAATACAGGAAATGAATATTTGAATACAAAAGCAGATTACCGCGTCTACAGAGGATTTGATTATTTTAGGCAACTCCCTCACCTTCAACAATTAATAGGAGTGGGATATCTTCATATGAGTCCTTTTGCAAGAATAAACGGATTAACATCCCAATATGATTCAAATACCTCGGTTTTTGAGTTTTTCAACACTGTTTCTCAAGTTTTATTATACTTTGGATTAATAGGTTTCGCTTTTTTTTCTGCTCATCTATGGAATCTATATAAATCCAAATCATATTCAGCGAAGGGATTGACAATTATTACAGTTGCACTGTGGTGCTCTTCTCAAATGCTGTTTAATAATACTTATATTATGTATACACTTTTGATAATAATATGTGTGATACAGGATACTGATTTGGCAACAAAAAGCAGCGAACTGAATGGGAAAGAAAAAAATGAGTGATACCAACAATAATCGATTGAAGTCCTTAGCAAAGGATACAGGGTTATTTGCAATAAGCAACTTTGGCTCGAAAATATTGTTGTTTTTGCTTACTCCGTTATACACAAATATTTTAGCTACCGAAGAATATGGCATAGCTGATTTGATTTCAACAACGATAAATTTTGTTTATCCTATTTTGACACTAGCTATAGCAGATGCTACATTGCGGTTTGCTTTAGATAACGATGAGAATAAAACTAATGTGTTTACAAATTCATTGTTTTTTATTATTCTCTCTGTTATTGTACTTTGCTTTTTAAAACCTTTTTCCGGTAGGATCGATCCATCACTTACTGCCCATTGGAATGTGTTCGTGATTACCTATGCATTATTTAATATACATAATTGTATATCCAATTTTGTTAAAGGAATTGATAGAAATGTTACTTTTGCTATTCAAGGGATAATACATACTATTACTTTAATTGTATCTAATATTGTTTCTTTGGTAATTCTTAAAATTGGTCTGGATGGATACTTATATAGTATTATCATTTCATTCCTGATTCCGATAATGTATATGGTCATAAGGGAAAGATTATGGAAGTATTTATCAGGCTATAGGTTTTCATGGAATCATATTTCTGAGATGATGAGATATAGTATTCCTATGATTCCAACGTTTTTTGCATGGGCTATAAATGCGAGCATTGATAAATATATGATTATTCATATTATTGACCTGGGTGCAAGCGGCATATATAGTATTGCACATAAAATTCCAACTATTTTTACAACGATTATAACGGTTTTCACAAATGCCTGGCAGCTTTCTGCGATAAAGAATTTTAGAGTTGATGATGAAAGTGATTATTATACTAGTATATATAATTACCTAAATACAATAAGTGTTATTGGTTGCCTTTTTATTATTATGTTTTCAAAGGCATTTGCTACTATACTATTTGCAAAAGAATATTATATTGCATGGACATATGTTCCAATGCTGACTATTTCCGCTTTATTTTCTGCACTTTCTGGATTTTTAGCATCTGCATTTAGGGCATATAAAAAGACAGGTTCTCTTTTTTGGTCTGTAGCAATTGGCTCTATAATTAATATAACTGTAAATTTCTACTTAATCCCACTATATGGTCCCCAAGGAGCCGCGATTGCGACAGCATTAAGTTTTTTTGCAGTATGGTTTTCTAGAATGCTTATGGTTCAGAAAATTGTTAATATTTCCCTGGATACTTTGAAGACTATCTCTTTGTATGTAGTTTTATTAGTTTCAGCTGTTGGCATGTCTTCAGATAATGAATATAAATACATAATTTGTTTAATTATGATACTTTTAAGTTTTATAATTGGAAGAAAAGAAATCAAAAAAATAATAAGCTTTGTTTTTGGAATTAAGAAACAAATTGATTAAATACTTACGTGAAAAAAGGAGGCTCAAAATGGATAAGCAAAACCATCAAAAATCCATACCCTTTGATTATACAAGATTACATACGTATTCTGGATATCTAAATGATAAAGACAAATTGTTAAAGTCTGCATCTGGAGGTGCCGTAACGGCAATTGCTGAGGAAATAATATATCGTGGTGGGGTAGTCTTTGGTGCATCATATTCAAAAGACTTTAAACGGTCAGAGTATAGATGTGTGGATAATCTTGACGATTTGGAACTCCTTAAAGGATCGAAATACTGCGAAACTGCAAAAGAGATCATCGTTGAGAACAATCAAGTCAAGAGTGTTTTTTCCGTTTTAGAGGACATGTTAAATGAAGATCGGCTTGTTTTATTTGTTGGCCTCGGATGCGATGTTGGCGCAGTAAGATCGTATTGTGATAATAAGCGACTTAAAACAGAAAAGCTATTCCTCGTTGATATCCTGTGTCATGGACCAACCTCAGCAACGGTTCATAGACAGTTTGTTGATAATCTCGAGAAAAAATACAAGTCGAAAATACAACAATTTACCGTCAGATACAAGAAAGAAGGATGGACCCCACCATATATTCATGTGGAATTTGAAAGTGGACGCGTTTATGAAACTCGATTCTATGATAGTTTGTATGGTTTTGCTTTTAGCAATTTTACAAGGGAGAGCTGTTATAATTGCAAGTTTAAGGGGGAAAATCATAAAAGTGATATGACATGTGGTGATTATTGGGGATTAACAAACTCAATGAGTGGATGGAACGAAAATGGTGTTTCGATAATGATAGTAAAAACCGAACGCGGAGAAGAACTGATAAAAATGCTTGATGGGGCTAATTACCATATTGAGGAAGCAGATACAGCGTTTGCGTTAGAAAACAACCATATGTATTTTGAATGCAATAAAAAGAAAGCATATTATAATCAATTTGGTAAAGACGTATCTGAAAGAGGACTTTTTTATGCCGTTATGCATTCTCCGATAAGCGTAAAAGCAAAAGTTAAATACGCTTTACCTAAAAATGTAATAGATGTTTTAATTCGTACGAAGCATAAAGCAAAGAAGATACTTCGCAAAGTCTAATACTGTGAACTTCTCATAGGGCTATGACTCTATTCTCCTAATTCATCCTCATTTTGGCTTTTGAGAGATCGTGAAACACGTTAAATTACGAAGTTCCATGCCTGCAAATTCATTATTCCACATATATATATTATTAGAGAATTATACGGTTAAGGATACGGAAAGGAGGAGACAAGTTTTGTAAATAATAAAATTCTAAACCAATGTTGAAAAAGACATCAAAAACATGCGGTGCAAAAGTTTAAGTGATAAGGGACAATGATATGAATATTGGAATACTGACATTTCATCGGCCAATCAATTATGGAGCTTATTTGCAAGCATATTCTTTATCTGAAGAGATAAAAAATATAATACCAGAGGCAAAAGTTGAAATCATTGATTACATTGCATCAAAAGAAAACAAAAAAATATATATAGGGATTTTAAGAGCGCTAAAATACCATGGTGTTTCAGCATGTGTAAAAGAAATAAAGAAAATAATCGTTTTCAAGAAATCTCTGAAACTATTGCCATTATCTAAAGAAAAGTTCATTTGCTCATCAAATGATGTTTTATTCCAATATATTGATAAGCAATATGATTATTTAATCATAGGCAGTGACGCGGTGTTTAATTGGAATCAAAACGGCTTTCCTACTGCCTATATACCGGATTACGATTTTACCCGTTGTAAGGTTTTGACGTATGCAGCATCAGTTCATGGAATGAAATATCTAGATGCAGTACCGGATAAGATCCAGGCATGTAAATCAGCATTTGAGAAAATGGTATTTGTTGGAGTAAGGGATGAAAATACAGAAAGATTTGTGAAGTATTGTTCTCCAAATGTACAGCCGTATCATTGCTGCGATCCAACTTGTTTTCTTAGCATACAAGCTTGTGAAGAAAAATGTGACAGCGAAAGAATTATTCACAAATATGGAGCCTTTACTCGACCTTATCTCGTTATAATGACACAGAATGATATAATGTCTAAATACATATATGAGACTTTTTCATCACAATATGAGATTATCACATTATTTAAAAAGAATCGCTATTCAGATAGGTTTCTATATGACTTAACACCATTCGAATGGGTTTATATTATTGGAAGATCCAAGTGTATTATAACAGAATACTTCCATGGAACTTATTTAGGGCTGCTTCAAGATGTTCCAGCAATAGTAATTGATGAATCTCATTATGAGAATGAGTACGAAGGGAAATTGAAAGACCTGATGGCAAGACGCTTTGAATTGCCGGAGTTTTATTATAAATCAAGCGATATTAATGAAGAAATAATTGAAACAGAAATAAAAGGGACACTATTAGATGCAATTAATGGGAAGTATAAAGATAGGATTTCTGAAGGGATAAAAAGAGAAAGGGAAACAAGAATACCTTTTGAGGAAAAGCTTTTTAAGTTGGTTGCTGAGCAAAGAGAAATGCAAGACCCAGGCATCCTATAAAAAGGAAGGAAGTTATAACAGGAATGAAAAAAGTATTACTAGTGTTTGGAACAAGGCCAGAGGCTATAAAGATGTGCCCGCTTATTAACGAATTGAAGACAAGGAAGAGTTTGGAAATAAAGGTTTGTGTTACTGGCCAGCATCGCCAGATGCTGGATCAGGTTTTAAAGAGCTTTGGAGTGTCTCCCGATTATGATCTGAGTATCATGAAAGAAAAACAGACTCTCTTTGATATAACGATTAATATACTCATTGAAATTAAAAAGGTGCTTGAAAAGGAGAAACCCGATATAGTCCTGGTTCACGGCGATACAAGTACGACCTTCGTCACATCGCTTGCATGCTTTTATCTTCAGATCCCTGTTGGTCATGTAGAGGCAGGACTGAGGACATATAATATATACTCTCCATATCCGGAAGAATTCAATCGTCAGGCCGTGGGTATTATTTCTCAATATAATTTTGCCCCTACACAATTGGCTAAAAAGCATTTGATCGCAGAAGGGAAGTCTCCTCAAAGTATTTGGGTTACCGGGAATACGGTTATTGATGCGATGAAGCATACCGTTGTACAGGATTACTATCATCCTGAGCTGGAATGGATTAATGACTCCCGGTTTATTTTTATTACGGCTCATCGTCGTGAAAATCTTGGTGAGCCTATGCACCATATGTTCAGGGCTATCAGACGTGTTTTAGATGAGCACCCGGATGTAAAAGCAATATATCCTATTCATATGAATCCTCTGGTGAGACAGGCGGCTGATGAAGAACTGAAAGATTGCAAACAAATTCATATCATTGAACCGATAGAAGTGTTTGACTGCCACAATTTTGAAGCAAGGTGTTTTTTGTGCCTTACAGACTCAGGTGGAATCCAGGAAGAATGTCCTTCCTATGGAAAGCCTGTTCTGGTCATGCGGGATACAACAGAACGACCGGAGGGAGTAGAAGCCGGAACGCTTAAACTGGTTGGAACAGATGAGAATACAATATATAAGGAGTTTACAAGGCTTCTGGATGACAAAACAGAGCATGAAAAAATGAGTAAAGCCTGCAATCCGTACGGTGATGGAAATGCCTGTAAAAGAATAGCAGATGTTTTGGAGTATGGTTATTGCTCGGAATTTGTTTATCAATAACTATGTTGCTGACAGAAAATATACCAAGCGTAGGAGGCATTCATTTGTCAAAGGAACAAGAGTTCTTTCTGTCTGTTATATCTGATTATATAAATGGGAAGAGGACGACACGAGAGGATAATCTTAACTGGGAATTGGTTTTTCATTTCTTTACCAGACATCAACTGCAAGGGATTTTTTATACTCAGTGTAAATGGTTTATGGAAAAAGATCCAGATCTAACAGAGTTATACAGCAAGATACAGAGTGCAGCACTGGGTGTAATATATAGGTTTTACAGTCTTAAAAGAGTACTTGCTTCAGTCCAAAGAAAGCTTTCAGAGGACGGGATTCCATCTTTTATTATTAAGGGCTTTGAAATTGCAAAATACTATCCATCCCCAGTACTTCGTTCAATGGGAGACATAGATCTGGTTGTTCACGAATCTGATATGTCGAGAAGCCATAAAAGCCTTACAAATCAAGGATTTAATAACAAATCTAAGGGAAATCATGAATGGGTATATATAAAGCAGGGAACAGTGATAGAACTGCACGATAAGCTACTGTATGAACATGTAATAAACAAAGAAGAATATGTTTCTTTCTTTGACAATGTGTGGCAGCATGTTCAAAAAACAGATAATACCTATGAGCTTGATTGGAACTATCATTACATTTATATGCTGATTCATCTTAGGAAGCATCTGCTGTATTCTGGAGTTGGATTTCGCCAATTTATAGATCTGGCGCTTGTAACGAAAAACAACCAAGATCTTGACTGGGTTTGGATTTCGGAACAGTTGGAAAAGCTTCATTTATTTGAGTTCGCAAAACTGTGTATAGGCTTCTGTAGAAAGTGGTTTAAGCTGGATCTTCCTTTTCGGGGTATCGAACCTGATACAGGTTTTTATCAGGAAGTCACAGAGAAGATTTTTGCAAATGGCGTATTCGGTTTCGATAATCCGGAAAATATCAACAATGTTTTGATGACGGAGATACATATATCAAAAAAGCCATTACTTGTAATGATCAGGCGATTGATTTGGCTTGTGTATCCTGATTATAAAAGCATGTCTTATACAAAAGACTATGGTTTTGTAAGAGGGAGACCATATCTTTTACCCTTTGCCTGGGTTTTAAGGCATTATAATATTCTAATTGGGAAAAAGAAAATGAAAGTCGGGTATAAATTGAAGTCTTCAATTGCATCATTTGAAGAAATAAAACTTAAGGACAAGTATTTCGAAGAATGGAAATTATGAGTTTTGCTGATCAATTGTAAAAAATTTATCTTGGAGACCAGCTATTGAAAAGTCAAGAGGGTAAGGAGGAACGCTTCATGGGAATCGACATTATCTCATTGATAATTTTCGCCTTCTGCATTGTCTTATTCATTTGGGATAAGTTACCAATGGCCACAACGGCAATTTTAGGTTGTGCCTTAATGGTTATTTTCAAAGTCTG
>DBXA01000183.1:0-137 GCA_002309235.1 Christensenella sp. UBA1224
CGCTTCCATCCCTGGGAGGGCGGAGAGGGCAAGGTTAGCGGCCAGTACCGCGCCGCCCTCTGGCAGACGGCGCGCGAAAAGATCGCTTCCGGCAGGGCGGAGGAGGCTCTGCCCCTCCTGCAGGCAAGCCTTTCCTA
>DBXA01000183.1:243-5596 GCA_002309235.1 Christensenella sp. UBA1224
CGGCGATACGGAGCCTGCCGCGGCGCTCTACTACAACGAACAGCCGTCCGATTATATCTACTGGATCGGCCGGGCCTGCGATGCCCTTGGAGAGACTGCGTTGGCGCGCAAGGCATATCACCAGCTCGTCGCCTTTGGCGAAAGGCATCTATTCGATAAGGCCGCTCCGGATTACTTTGCCGTGTCGCTTCCGGAGACGGATGTATTCCAGGATACATTGCAGAAGCGCAGCGATCAGTACTGCCGTTACCTGCGGGCGCTGGGCCTGGATGGCCTGGGGAGGAAGGCGGAAGCCGCCGCGCTGGTAAACGAGATCCTGGCAGCGGATCCATCCCACCAGGGCGCTCTCCTGCTGCGAGAAAACGGTTCCCTGCACTGAAAATAAAGGAGGTATCTTCTCATGACAAAAGTGATCGACCTTGGCGGAAAATGGCTGTGTAAGATAGAGGGCATGGAAGCGCGTGAGGCCGTACTGCCCGGCACGCTGGATGAAAACGGCATAGGCTTTCCCGATACGGGCAATAATCAGTGGAAGGCCGCGGATGCCGGCATAAATGAAAACTGCGATGAGAAAGCGGAAGATACGGGCGCGGGCGATGATCTCCTTAAGCGCAATGTCATCCGCACGCGCCTGACCCGCAATTACACCTATGAAGGCCCGGCGGTATTTACGCGCGAGGAAGAGCTCGAACCCAGGCCCGGCGAGAGGTATTTCCTCTTTGCCGAACGCAGCCGTAAGGCGAGCCTGCGCGTCAACGGCACCATAGCGCCTCAGAGTGTACAGGGCACGGTTTCCACGCCGTATGAATTTGAGATCACGGGGCTCGTCCGGAAGGGCATAAATACGCTGGAGCTGACGAGCGACAATTCTTATCCCGGCTGGCCGCGGGATGCTATCGTCTTTTCTTCCGCCGCGACCGATGAGACACAGACGAACTGGAGCGGCTTTCTCGGCCGCCTGGAAATGCGCGTGGAGCAGAGTGACTTCATAGCGGCCGTTCGCGTTTACCCCGGTGAGGCCGCTGCCGATGCCGAAGTCGAACTGGACCTGGCGTCTCCGCGCAAAGGCACCCTCTCGCTGGCGAGCGATGCCTTTGAGGATCCTGCGTTACTGGAATACGATCTGCCTGCCGGAAGGCATACTTTGCGCAAGGCAGGCATTGCCCTTAAGAAGGATGTCCGCCTTTGGGATGAGGAGCAGGGCGAGCTTTATGCCCTTACCGTATCCGGCGATGGGCTGGAGAGCGCTTTCGTCCGCTTCGGTGTGCGCACCTTCGGCGCGCGGGATGGAAGACTCGTGCTCAACGGCAGGCCTATCTTCATCCGCAGCGAGGCAAACTGCTGCGTCTTCCCGGAAACAGGGCATATGCCCATGTCGGTGGAGGGCTGGAAAGAGGTGCTGGGTATATTCCGTTCCTACGGCGTCAACTGCATGCGCTTCCATTCCCATACGCCGCCGGAGGCCGCCTTCATCGCCGCGGATGAGATGGGCATGCTGATGGAGCCGGAGCTCTCCCATTGGAACCCGCGTACGGCATTTGAGGATGACGCGAGCTGGGCTTACTATAACCTGGAGCTGCGTGAGGTGCTGCGCAATCTTGCGAACCACCCCTCATTTGTGATGCTGTCCTTTGGCAATGAATTGGGCTGCGGCGCCTTGGGAACGAGGCGCATGACGATACTCCTCAACCGCGCCCGGGATATCGATCCTACCCGCCTTTATGAGGAGGCTTCCAACCCCTTCCTCGGCGGGATCGGCCCGAACCCGCAGAGCGGTTACTACGCCTCCCACAGGTATTTCAAAGAAAACCTGCGCGCCACGAGCGCCTGCATGGTAGGCTATCTGAATGAAAAGTACCCGAGCGCAAGGGAAAACTTCAGCGCCGGGATAGGCGAGATACGCAAGGAGTACGCGGGCCCGGTATTCGGCTTCGAGGTGGGCCAGTACGAGGTACTGCCGGATTTCGCGGAATGGGATGGCCATAAGGGCGTCACAAGACCGGATAACTACCGTTGGATCGAGGCCAATGTGCGTGCGAAGGGCTTTGAGGAAGACTGGAAAAAGCGCGTCGAGGCTACCGGCGAGCTGTCGCTCCTGGGCTACCGCGAGGAGGTCGAATCCATACTGCGCACGCCGGAAATGAGCGGCATCTCACTCCTGGGCCTGCAGGATTTCCCCGGCCAGGGCACGGCCCTTGTGGGGATGCTCAACGCCCATCTTAAGCCAAAGCCCTATGATTTTGCCCGGCCGGAGCGCTTCCGTGCCTTCTTCAGGCCCGCTCTGCCCCTGGCACTAATGGAAAAGTATACCTATACGGCAGGCGAGGAGCTGCGGGTGCCTGTGCGCTTCGCAAATTACGGCCGTAAGGACCTGAACGGCACAGGCGCGGTCCGCCTGCTCCGCGGCGATGCCGTTGTGGGCGAGGCAAAGCTGAAGGATATGTCCCTTCCCACGGGAGCGCTGACAGATGTCGGCGAGGTTTCGTTCCCGCTGGATGGATTTGCCGTGCCTGCCCGCCTGGATCTCGCGATAGAGCTTGGCGGTGAGAAGAACAGCTATCCCATCTGGGTGTATCCTGAGATAAAAGAGCTGCGCACAGGCGATGTGCTCATGACGCAGGATGCACAGGAGGCATTCGCGGCGCTGGAGTGCGGGAAAAAGGTCTTCCTGACGCCGCAGGCAGTGGATCCCATGCGGTTCGAAAAGGCCAAGGCCGCCATGAACGCCATGTTTTCCGGCAAAGCCGCTCCTGCGGACGCGGAAGAGGGCGAGGAGCACTTCCCGGGCTCCGTGCAGGCGCAGTTCACCACGGATTTCTGGTCTGTCGGTACCTTTGCCAGCCAGTCCGGCTTCATGGGCCTTATGATGGACCCCGCCCATCCGGTATTTGCCTCCTTCCCCACCGAAGGGCACACCAACTGGCAGTGGTGGCCCATGTGCCGCGGCCGCGCGTTCCGGCTGCCGGCGGGCAGAAAGGCCATCGTCACCGGCCTTGACTGCTATGCGCGCATGCGCTCTCTGGGCATGCTCATGGAGGCGCGCGCGGGCAAGGGCTCTCTCATGCTCAGCGGCATGGGTCTTTGCGAGGGGATGGAATACCCGGAGGTGCGCGCTCTCGCGCAGAGCATCCTCGATTATATGAACTCCCCGGCCTTTGCGCCTGATCAGGAGGTCACACCGGAGGAGCTCAGGGCTATCGTCCGGTAAAAAGCAAAAACAGGCACGGACCGATCGACGAGGCCCGTGCCTGTTTTTCGTTATCAGCTGCTTCGGCCCGGCGGAGCCTGTCTCACCGATCCTTGAAGGCGAGGCTGTCAATGACAGCGTTCATCACACTGGTATCGTTTGCCCCGATCTCGTGCCCATAGGAAACATATGTCACGATCACGGTATAACCGTCGAAAATCGTGATATACTGCATGCTGTACTGGGATTTGCCCGTACCCTGACTGCTGTCGGAAACGAATTTCAGGTACTTTGTCATTTGGTTCGTATAGGTCTTCTGGTCCAGTATTTCAAGGCCCGTCGAAGCGTAGGAATCCAGGAGGGCAAAGACGGTGTTCTGGATCTCCTTTTCGCTGTAGTCCGCCAGATCCTTTCCGCCGGAATCGAGGCAAAGAGCGTTCACCTCAAACGTGTTGTCCGAGGATAAGGCGAGCAGGCAGACCTGCTTGCTCTCGAAGCTCTCATAAAGGTATTCCCTGGTGAAATTGACTGTACTGTAGTCGAATTCATCCATATTATCCGTCGTGATCACGATCATGTCGGAAGGCAGGGAGATGATCATCCCGTACGTCGAGATGACATAGGCAGTGGTGCTTTCCTCTGCCGCCGCAGGAAGCATTGCAGGCAAAGCCAGCATGAGCGCCAGCAGAAAGGCGGTAGTTTTCTTCATCGGGCGATCCTCCCTTTTTCTTTGAACGGCCTTAAACGACCCTCATCAGAACAATTGACTCCATTATAAGGGCGGAAGCTTATTTTTTCAAGCACGGTGATCACGGCTCCGCTTTGCGGATAATTTGGCTTTTTTGCGGCGTCAGGGGTACAGTTCCGCGAAAAATGCCTTTTGCGCTTTACAGGAACCTCTGTTTGGTTTATCATTGTGTGAGGAGGGGTTTACCCTCGAAAGGCATGGAGGCGTACCGGAATATGTATGACGAAGCGTATTATAAAAAAGTATCGCATGAAACGAAAAAGAGGATATGGGTTGGGATGGTCCTGCTCGCCGTTATGATAGGCGCGGCGGCAGTCGGTATGGCGCTGCGCATCTTCTGGCTGGCTACAGGCGTGCCGAGCGTCATGGCGTGCGTGCTCTTCACCGTTTTCCAGCTGAAGATACTTCCCTGGATCCGCTACCATAAGTATATGGAAAACTTAAAGACCGGCCGCAGGCGTGAAACGGAGTGCTACTTTGTGGATATCGCGCAGGAGACGAGGATGGTCGACGGCGTGGAGATCCACGATGTGAACGCCTCTCTCGATCCGGAAGGGGAAGATACCAGGCTTTACTATTGGGACAACGATTTCCCGATGCCGGATTGGAAGAAGGGCGAAAAGCTCAGGATCGAATCCTTCGGCAATTTTATCACACAATACACACCCTCCGGTGTGTGACCGGGAGATGTTCAATTGGACAACAGAAAGACAAGCGTGGTACTGGTGTGCGTGACGGGCCAGAAAAGCTGCGAAAAGCTGATCGACGAGGGAAGCCGCATCGCAGGCGTGAAGGAGAACGTGAGCGTGCTCCATGTGGCTTCCGGCGGCAAAAAGGTGCTCGGCAGCGCGGATGAGGCCGAGGCGCTCGGCTACCTGTTCCGCGTCTCGAGCGAGCATGCTTCCGAGATGAACGTGATCCGCTCCGATGATGTGGTGGGCACCATATGCGATATGGCAGTAAAAAAAGGCGCGAATGTGATCGTGATGGGCACTCCCGGCAGGCATCACCAGGATAAGGGGAAGGCGATCGGGGCAGCCCTCAGGGCCCTTTTGCCGGATGTTCAGGTTATGGAATTGATGACAGGCGAGGATTGACCTTGGCGATGCGGATAGGAAACCAGGAATTTCCGGCAGGGGCGGTCCTCGCCCCGATGGCCGGCGTGACGGACCATGTCATGCGCGTGATATCCCATGAATACGGCGCGGCATGGAGCGTAACGGAAATGATCAATGCGCAGGGCTATTGCTGTGCACCGGAAAATCAGGCCGCGATAGAGCGGCTTTTGTTTCATACGCCGGAGGAGGGCATCGTGGGCGTACAGCTGTTCGGGCGGGAGCCGGAATACTTTGCCCAAGCTGCCGCAGCGCTGGAGGAGCGCGGCTTTGCGTTCATCGATATCAATATGGGCTGTCCTG
>DBXA01000183.1:5642-12424 GCA_002309235.1 Christensenella sp. UBA1224
GTACGGGAGGCTGTGACCGTTCCCGTCACGGTGAAGATGCGCTCCGGCTGGTCTTCCGGGGAGATCAACGCGCCTCTCATCGCGCGCATCTGTGAGGATAACGGCGCGGATGCCGTTACCGTACACGGCAGGACCAAGGAGATGCAGTATTCCGGCGCGGCGGACAGGGGGATCATCACACTTGTCAGAAAGGCCGTCGGCATCCCCGTGATAGCGAACGGCGATATCCGCACATGGAGCGATCATAAGGCCATGCTGGAGGAAACGGGCGCGGCAGCCGCCGCCATAGGCCGCGGCGCATGCGGGAACCCATGGGCCTTTTTATCCATCAAAGAAGGCAGGGATATCGAGGTGTCTCCTGCCGAAAGGATACAGGGGGCAATACGGCATCTGGATATGCTGGTGGAATGGGCAGGCGAGACGCACGGCGTGATAGAGGCGCGCAAGCACATCGCCTGGTACCTGCACGGCATCCGCGGGGCAGGCGCTGTGCGCACGCGCATCATGTCGCTGAAAAAAGCGGCGGAAGTCAGGGAAACGCTGCGGGAGTTTGCCGTGCGGTCCGGCGAAAGCGTACTTTAATTCGCGTATGATTTATGTTATCATATCATAGAGAATGACTGCTCCTTAACGACGCCGGAAGGGGAAAGACGGGAGGCTCTATACGATGAAGGCGATCATACTGGCCGCGGGCTATGCCACGCGCTTGTATCCCATCACGCGGGATGTACCAAAGGCGCTGCTTGAAATAGGCGGGCGCCCGATGCTCGACTGGTTTTTTGACAATATGGCTGCCTCCGGCAGGTTCGACGGGGCTTATCTGGTATCCAATTCCAGGTATTATCCTGCCTTCCTCGATTGGGCGGAAAAGGCTGCCGTGCGCCATCCGGAGCTCCCCGTGAAGGTGCTGGATGACGGGACGGGGAACGAACAGGAGAGGCTCGGCGCCGTCGGCGATATCGCTTTCGCGATCGAAAAGGCTAAGATCGATGATGATATCATGGTCGCCGCCTCGGATAACTTTATCACCTTTGGGCTGGATGGCTTCCTCTCGGCCTTCGAGGAAACGGGCAGGGATACACTCCTCGCCTGGCATATGCCGGATGCCGAGGACAGGAAGAACATGGCTATCGCCGTGCTGGACGCAAACGGCAATATCATGGACCTTGAGGAAAAGCCGCAGGAGCCCAAGACGGATATCGCCATCTACGCGATATACCTCTACAGAAGGGATACGCTGCCCCTTTTCCGGGAATTCCTCGATACCGGCGCGAACGGGGATTCGCCCGGCCGCTTCCCCGCCTGGTTTTATAAGCGCAAGGAGATGCGCGTGTGGTTTTACCCGGGCGAATGCATCGATATCGGCACAAAGGCCCATTTGGAGGCCGTCCGGGAGCGTTTCCCGGATGAGACGGCCGTGCACCGCGCCATGCTCTACGAGTGACGAATACCGGGGGGAGGAAAAGACGTGCCAAAATGCGCGCTGATCTATGATTTTGACAATACGCTCACCCCGCGCTGCATGCAGGAATACGGCCTGATCGCGGAGCTCGACGCGAGCCCGGATGATTTCTGGGAGGAGTGCAGGGAGTTCGCCCTCCGCCACAACGCGGACGGCATACTTTCCTACATGGGGGTAACGCTCACCAGGGCAAGACAGCTCGGCATACGCCTCCGAAGGGAGGATTTCGTGCGGCTTGGCAGGGATATCGATTTTTACCCCGGCGTTGAGGAATGGTTCGGCGCGGTCAACGCCTATGCCGAAACGCGCGGGCTCGAATGTGAGCACTATATCATATCCTCCGGCCTTGCGGAGCTGATCGAGGGCTCGCGTATCGCGCAGGCCTTCCGGGCGGTTTTCGCGGCCTCCTTCTGTTATGATGACAATGGCGAGGCCTTCTGGCCGGCAACGGCCGTCAATTATACGGCAAAGACGCAGTACCTGTTCCGCATCAACAAAGGGATACTGGATATCACCAACGACAGGGATCTGAACGAGTTCACCCCGCAGGAGATGCGGGCGATCCCCTTCGGGAATATGATATACATAGGTGACGGGCTGACGGATGTGCCCTGCATGAAGATGACCAAGCAAAAGGGCGGCACTGCCATCGCCGTGTACGATGAGGACAGCATCGATACGGCGCAGGCGCTCCTTACCCAGAGACGTGCGCATTACGCTCTCCCGGCGGATTACAGGCGCGGCGGAGATATGTGGAACGTGGTCTGCGGCCTGATAGACGATATCGCCGCAAGGGAATTTGACCATGACTGAGGGAACAGGACAGGAGCATAAATGAGAGATACGAGAAATTATACCATAGGGCTTGATATCCGCGGGGAAAGCGTGCGGCTGGGGATACTCGGCACGCAGGTCGAGCCTGTGTGGCGCGGCAGCGCAGAGCTTAAGCAAAATGACCCGTACGGGAGCTTTGCGAGCATCCGCGAAGCCCTGGAGGATGCCGGCAGGCGCTACCCGCTTGGGCAGATCGGCATTGCCTCCGAGGGCATGATCAACATGACGGAAGGGACTCTGAGGCATCCTGCCTTTGGAGAAGAGCCGTTTCCCCTGCGCGAAGCGCTTTCCGAAGCGATGGGCATGCCCGTATGGCTGGATGGGCCATCCTTTGCCTCTATGATGGCGGAATGGACATCCGGCGCCTGCAAGGGCATGGACAACGCCTTGTACCTGGAGATAGGCGATACCGTTACCGGCGCCATGGTCACCGAGGGTACCCTTTGCAGGGGCAAATCTGGCTCGGCAGGCGCGCTGGGCCATATCATCACCCACGCGGGAGGCAAGGAATGTGAATGCGGTATGCGCGGGTGCCTGAACGCCTATGCGAATATCAATGTTCTCGGCGAGATGTGCTCGCGCGCCCCGGAGGCTGTCATGCTTCTGGCAAGCGATGGGGACAGGTCCATGCGGGATATGGAGCACCGCTACCTTTCGGAGCTGGCGGAAGGCCTTTCCGGCCTTGTGGCCATATTTGACCCGCAGGCTATCGTGCTGGGCGGCTTTATCACCCGCGGCGGCAGGTATATGCTGGAAACGCTGCACCGCGTGCTGGAGGAGAAGGCGCCCGCCTATATGGATGGGGAGCTTCTCATCACCTATGCAAGGCACAGGGTGGACGGCCGGGTGATCGGCGCGGCTGCATTGGCGGATTATTATATCCCCGAGGAAGAGGATGATGAGGAATGATCGTCCTGCGCGCGATCGACGGCTATAATTTCAACCGCGTCATAAAGCTGAAGGTAAAGCCGGAGCAGGAGGATTATGTGGCCTCCAACGAGTTTTCCCTTGCCCAGGCGTATGCCATGCCGGAATGCCGTCCCTGGGCCGTTTACGAGGGGATGACCCCGGTGGGCTTTGTCATGTACGCGCTGGACGCGGATGAGCATGAATACTGGATCTACCGCCTGATGATCGATGCCGCGCACCAGGGGAAGGGCTATGGCAGACAGGCGCTCCGGCTCGCCATAGAAAGGATACGCGCGGAAGCCGGAAAAGGCAGGAACATATACATCAGCTTTGAGCCGGAAAACGCTGCCGCCAGAAAGCTCTACGAGAGCGAGGGCTTTGTGCCGGACGGCCGCACGGTGGATGGAGAAACAGTGTACCGGCTCGACGGCGTGAAGGAATGACCCGGAAAGGGGAAACGCAACACATATGGCAAAACGTGTACTGAGGATCGTCTTGATCGTGCTGGCCGCGTGTTTTCTTTTTTACGCACTTGCCGTTTACATGATAGACCCGTATATGCATTATCACGCGCCCTGGTTCGGTCTTAAACCCCAGCGCTCGGACGACAGCCGGTACGAAAACTACGGCATAGCCCGCTTTTTCGATTACAACGCCGTCATGCTGGGCACCAGCGTCACGCAGGACGCCAGGTGCAGCGAATACTGCTCTCTTTACGGCGTGAAGGCCATCCGGATCAAATTCGCGGGCTCCTATTTCAGGGAGCTTGCGGATTTCCTGCGCTTTGCCTATGCCCATCACGAGGGGCAGATCGATAAGGTGTTCTGGGTGCTGGATATCACCCATTTCCTGACGGCCGCCGATAAGGTGGGCCATACGGACAACCCGGAATACCTGTACGATGACAATCTCTTCAACGATGCCTCCTATCTCCTCAACAAGGATGTGCTGCCGGATCTCGGCCGTGCCCTTGTCAACTTTTCTCCCATCGATTTTGACTGGAAGGTATGGAATGACCCGACCGGCTATGATGCGCTGATCAGGGTCTATGACCCCAACCGCCCCGCGCAGTCCGAAGAAAAGGCGTTTGACGGGGATATGAAGGCCATGGTGCTGGAAAACTTTGAAAGCAATATCCTTTCATTCGTCCGGGAGCATCCGGAGACGGAGTTTACCTTCGTCATACCGCCCGGAAACGTGTTCTTCTGGGATTACGCGATACGCAACGGGGAATACGACTGCCAGATCGGGGCTATGAAGCTGGCGGCAGGCGAGATATTGGCCTATCCCAACGCGCGTTTGTTCTGCTATGCCGATGACCCGGGCAAGACGCGCGACCTTGCCCGCTTCAAGGACAGGGTGCATTTCGACCCCGCCATGATGAGCGAGATCATAGCCGATACGGCCGCGGGAAAGGGGCAGCTGACGGCGGAGAACCTGGATGCGCGCATGGCAGCCCTGCGTGAAATGTGGCTCCTGCCGGATTACGATGCCCTGTATGCCGGTGAGGACCCTTGGGCAGGCGTCTGAACGAGGAAAGGGATCTTTTGAATAGTATTAGAGCAGAACTCCTTCATTCTGCCGCCGCGTATGCACATGAGCAGGTTCGCACAGCCAAACAGCATAAAGAACCGATCCATGTTCTTGGCGATCCCGCGCGGTGGACGCCCTCGCTTCCCCTTGGGATAGTACGGTTCAATCTTGTTGACCCAGTCAGTTCATGGAATGATCTCATCCATTTCCCGAAGGAATTTCTCCTTCTGCGTGACACGCTTTCGTTCGTTGTACTCCATATCACTGAAGGCCAACTGATTCATTCTTTCAACCCCTTGCCTGCTCTTTCTTCCTTGTGCTGTTATTCTACCAAGGTTGAGGATTCTTTACTGCCGGAAGTGTCGATTAATCAGTGTTTCCTTAGAAAAATACAAAAGGCATTTTCCTGACACACAAAACAATTTACGGCAGGTACTTATTGAATTGATATTTGGAAAAAAGTGATAGTAAGAGGATATTTCACATGAAAATATACCGCGTTAGAAAGATTATAGATATTCTGCTTCTAAGTGTTTTTGCTGCAAGCACGATAGGCGGACTTTATGCAACGAAAGCTGCTGCAGAAAAAAAAGAACCGACGAACATGATAGAAGTATATGAAGGATATTTAGCAGAAGAATCTGGTTTCATTTCGGATGATTACCATGAAAATATCGGAACGATGTTCGGAGATATTACAAAAAAAGAACTCAATGAAGAATATCGGGATTATCAAGTCCTTTTATCGGTTGAGCGAGATGAATACAGTGAAGTAATGGCGATCCCGGAAACAGAATATTGTCTTTACGATACGGATATAGAAGACTTTGGTGCCGTTATGGTATGCAGCCGTAAGTGTGGGTACTGGTACGTGCTTGAATTTGTTGGTATGAAAGAAAATAACGGATACAACAGCTACCAGGTCACCTATACAGAGATTATCACAACTGCATTTGAAATGAAAGAGGGGTATATCCTTGAAGTACATGATCTGCCTGAAATTATCGACAGAATGATCGATAGGGAAGATTATATAACAGCTACGCATTTTACTTTTCTATATCAGGATATAAAAGAAGATATTGAAAAAAAACTCATGTATCTCCATTTGACAGAAGAAGTTGAATATCCGATAATAGAATTGTTGGAAGGAAAAACATTTACTGGTGTTTTTAACCTAAGCAGGGGAGTTACAAGTATTGAAACACTTACACTTCACGCATATCCATCAGAGCCATTGTCTCTGGAGATATATTATTATACGTGCTGTGCAGAAATAACAGAACCAGAGTTGTATGGTGAACTGAAGGAACTGCTTAATCGGTTTATTAATAAAAACCCTGAAATATCACACAATTATCCTTATGCATACTGCTATGCGGTGGATTCTGATCATATGATTTTGGGTGAATGCATGATTACTTTTGAGACCTATTATGACGAAAGTATATATACAGGTTCGTAAAATCATACATACTGGTTTTGCACTCCCGAAGTTATGCCTATAGTGATAGCTGAAAAGACAAACTGACGGAATACTCGGTGATAGATAGTATCAATAATATCACAGAAACTGATATAGACAGCGATGCCATAGGCAATATCCTGAACGACGGTACATGGCAATATACCTGGCAGGGCCGCAAGCTGACCGGCATGTCGAACAATAGCAAGAGCATCTCTTTTCTGTACGATGAGAACGGGCAGAGGATGCGGAAATCCGTTACCGAGAATGGGAATACGGTAACGACGGAGTATGTGGTATCCGGGAAATCCGTTACTCATGTGATCAAAGGCACGGAAGATCTGCATGTCTTCTACGCCAACGGGCAGCCGAGTCATTGCAAGTATGGGAATTCCATGTATACCTATGTCTACAGCCTGCAGGGTGACGTGCTGGGGCTGAAGGACAATACAGGCGCAATAGTAGAATGGTTTCTTGCTCGATTCGTAGTCTAAACCTATAAATAGGGGTTTAGACTACGAATCGTTACACTTCCGAAGTAAGCAGGGCTCAGAAGTCCGCCCTGCCAACTTCGCGAAG
>DBXA01000175.1:0-449 GCA_002309235.1 Christensenella sp. UBA1224
ATGGAGGTTCCGGTTTTCGTCATCCCGGAAAGACGCCGCCCCGCCTGCCAGGTATAGCTCCACGTTCCGTCGCCCGTGATATTCCCGATACTGTCGCTGCCTATGACGGTTGTGACGGTATGATCGCTGTTGTCCGTTACCGTATATCCCGTCAGCTTGTCCTTCCAGTCGGCGTCATAGCTGTATGACGTCGTCTCCAGCGGCGCGCTCGGCAGAGCTCCTTCTGTATATCCGTACATCCTGCGGTATGTGATGTTCCCGCCGTTATCGTATTCGTACGTCCAGGTGGTTCCGTCTGTTCCGCCTCTCGGGTCCTTTTCGTCGTTTACACGTATCAGTTGGCCTATGGCATCGTATTCATACGAGCATGCTTTGTTATTGCACGTCCAGCTTATGATTCTGCCGCAATTATCATAGGCATAACTCTGTACCATGCCTGTCTGGCTCAT
>DBXA01000175.1:534-21088 GCA_002309235.1 Christensenella sp. UBA1224
CTGCCCAGGCTGTCATAGATCAGCGTAGTCCGCGTGGTATCCGCGTCCTCACCGAAAAGAGTAGCCGCTATCCTGTCGTCACGGTCATACACATAACGCGTTTTATAGGCAGTCAGCGTATTTGCGCCTGTCTGTACTTTCTCTATGCTGCTTTCAAGGTTCTGGCATTCGTCATAGGTTGCACGGAGACTGTGGACAGTCGTTCCGTTTCCGTCCTTTTCCTCGCTCCCCATGGGTCTTCCGGCAAGATCGTAACGGAATGTGCTTGTGATGCCTGTCTCCGCATTCTCTACCTTTTCGATCTGTCCGTTGTTTCCGTAGGTATAGATTACCTTCTTTGTATCGTCATTGTCAAGCTTTACTTCCGTCAGACGGTCGAAATCATCATAATCATAGGTGATCGTACCGCCGTTTCCGTATGTCTCGCTTTCAAGGACATGGCTGCGGTCTTCGCTATATGTCTTCGTTATGATAGACTGGTTCCCGACCGATACGTTTGTGTTCGCTCCCAGCGCGTCATAGGTAAAGTGATATACCACATCCGAGGTGTTCCCGGTCGTGTTGTGCTTTACCTGCAGGAGCTTATCGTCTTCATAGACATATTCATTCTTATAGATATGGTCCGTATTCGTATCCGCTGATTCCGCTTGGGACTGTCGGCTCCTGAATAACGGAGTTTCCGAAAAGCACATCTTCAGGAAACCGCCAGCGGAGGATCCTTCTATGGCACTGTACGGGCATGACATACGGGGCATTCGCGGCTCCGCAGCAGTACATTGCCGGGTTCTCCGTCACCCGGTAAATGGAACAACCCGATCCATCCTTACCGGCGATCAGGTTGTTATCGATCTCATGATATGTTCCGTCTGAGGCGAGGTAATGGATATCCGCCGCGCAGACGAATACTGCGAAGCGTCTAAAGGGCAGCCTGAAGGCCTTTCCGCAGGGTGTGTGTAGGGCTGTGTTTTCGATCGCTTTGATATTCGCTGCGTCGTGCTTGTAAGCCTTCATTAGTGGTCACCCTTTTTCGTTTTAAAATGATCGAGGCGACTGAAGAAAACCTATACTTCCTATTCAATTGACAAAAAAAGCAGCCTCCCTTTCAGAAAGCTGCCCATATCACCTGTCTGCATCCTGCTGCGTAAAGCGGGATCATCTCGGTATTTACACCAGTTCCTTGCCTTCCCATTCCCTCGCGCGCTGCGCGCCTAGCAGCTTCGCGATGGTCGGCGCGATATCCAGGATGGAGACTTCTTCCGTGAGCTCCTTCCCCTTTTCGAAGGAGGGCCCCTTCATGATGACCGGTATGACCATGTCCTCCTCCATATCGGTGCCGTGGCTGCGGGCATGGCCGCCGTGGTCCGCGATCACGATCAAATCATATTCCTCAGGGAGGCTATCGCACACCCTGCGGATGCATTCCCATGCATTTCTGACCGTCGCGAGGTATTCCTCGCTCATCCAGCCCTTATCATGGCCGCACTCATCGGTATCGCCCAGGTAGAGGAACAGGAGATCCGGCTTCTCTTTTGGGATATAACCGCACGCCTCATCGGTTATGACATCATCCGCCCCCGTATAGTTGTGCAGATTGACAAACCGCGCGTCCGCAAGATTGCCCGGACGGGCGAGGTCCCTCAGCTGCTCCCAAGTATAGAAGAAGGCGCACTTTTTATCGGCCTGCTTCAGCTTTTCCACCAGGCCGTCGATCGGGCGCACCTGGGGCGTATAGGTGTTGGTGAGCACCCCGTGCCTTTCCGGGTCCACGCTGTGAAAAAGCGACATGTGGCACGGGAGCGTGACGGATGGCATCACCGTACGCGCCTTGAGGGTATAGGTGCTCTTCTTGAGCATACTTTCCGCGAATGCGCTCCCGCAGGCGGGCACCGCCTCTCCCCGCATGCCGTCCACCAGTATCAGGACAACCTTCCTCTCTTCCATACAGATCCTTCCTTTCAGGCGAGCTCCGCCGCCCGCACGATATTTGCCGCAAGGGCCTCAAGCCCCGCGTAATCATCCTTTTCGATGAGCTCCTTTTTCACAAGCTCCCCACCGAGCCCCGCGCCCGCGCAGCCGGCACGCAGGAAATCGGCGATATTCTGCTCGTTCACGCCGCCTACCGCTATGAGCGGTATATGGGCGAGCGGCCCCCGGACCGCCCTGATATACGCCGGCCCCAGCTGCCCCGCGGGGAATACCTTCACCATATCCGCGCCGCACCTGTGGGCAAGCGTGATCTCGCTGGGCGTCAGGGCCCCCGGGCAGGAGATAAGGCCCAGCCTTTTCGTCTCCCCTATTACATCCGGGTTCACATCCGGGGAGATGATGATCCGTGCCCCGGCATCGCGGGCGGCCTGTACCTCCTCCACGGTCAGTACCGTGCCCGCCCCGACGGTGACATCCTGCCCGAGACAGGAGATGAGCGTGCGGATCTGCGCCTGTTCATGGGCGATGTGATCCTGCCTGGTATGGTCAAACGTCACTTCTATCGTCCGGATGCCGCCGGCAGCGATGGCGAGCACCGTCCTCTCCAGCTTTTCATCCGGCACCTTTCTGAGTATCGCTATCAGTTTATCCGTCTTCATAAGCTCCCTCCCGCCGATGCGGTCACTATCCAAAACCACCAGATGCAATTATAAGAGGAACGCACCGTTTTGTCACGCGAAAAATTCACATACTTGAAAAGCCCGGCCGAAATCCATCATCCGGCCGGGTTTTGCGTACCCCTGAAGCGATCTGTCACACACGGCTGAGCAGCTGTGTGATCTGTGTACGGATCGCTACGATCATCATAGGGGAATGTCCCAAATAATGCTTGTTGGTCAGCTTTTCGTAATCATCGCAGAATCGTCCCCAGTAACGCGGTTCGTATTCATCTACAAAATCGGGCTTCGGGAACCACCAGCGGTCGGAGCTCTCATACCCGAAGCCGCGGTTGACGATCTCCTCGACCTGTCTGCGCCAGGAAGGATTCGCTTCTATCTCCGTGCCATCGACAGTCATCATGAGATCCGCCAGCTGCATATGGTTACGGAGCGCTTTCAGACGGATACTCGGCAGTACATCCGGTGCACCCGGGATATCCATACCCGGATAGAAGATCGCCTGGCCTCCTTCCACAAAAGGACAATCCAGAGGATCTTTGCCGAACCCGACCGCGTTCCAGAAGGAGCAAAAACCGGTAGCACCCGTCATATACGCAAGCATAGGCATGCTGAAATGCGCGGTCAGCGGAAGATCCAGCGTGAATCCCTCGCCGAACCAGCCGTAATGCCAGAGTATGCTGCCGCGGTTTTTGATGACATCGACACATTCGGGAAGCCATCCGAACATCGTCTGGTTAGCGACCCAAAGGTCTGTCTGTTCACCGATGCTGTCCTTATAGTGCCGGTGAAGATTGTTGGATTCATCTTCCCGGAAAAGCATCTTTGCATGGGTAAGCCGGAAAAGATCCCGCACGATCTCAAGGTATCGGAGCGTATTCTCCTCATCATGGAGATACCATATCTCATCCTGTGTTGTCGGGAAGAAGCGGTATTCCTTTTTGTTATTGAGCTGTGTGACCAGGTTCGTATGTGTCCAGCCTTTTTCTTCAAAATGCTTTTCATATTCCCAAAGGATACGCCTTGTCTCCGTCACATAACCCTTGCTGCCCCATTTTTCATAATTGGCCGGCCAACCCAGATTAAACGGAGTAAAGAGAAATTCTATCGGCATGGGGCCGCGCCTTGTGCCCTCAAACGCGCTTCCGTCCAGATACGGCCCATAGTGTTCGTCATAGGCATCCCAGGATTTAACGCGGATATACCGGCCCGCGCCTTCCAATTCCGGGGCGAAGGTCTCCGGCGGCATGCCGGAATGCGGCGCGTTCAGATTCTCAAAAAGGCAGCGATGTTCCCGTGCCATACGGTAAAACTGCCTTTCCACCTTCAGGTAGCTGCCATTCCTGTACCTGTCTGGATCGGAAGCCAGCTGCGGATAGACCGGGGAAATGGAATCCGCATAATTGTTCAGATCCGCTGTCATCAGGCTTTCATCCGGAACGACCGCGCGCATCACGCGCACATTCAGGCGCATGGTCTTTTCGGCCCCATCCGTTCGAACGGCGACCTGTCCCTCATAGCGCCCGGGACGGGCATCACGCGGTATGAAAAGATCCACCCAGAATGCTCCGACCTTCTGTCCCGGAAGATATCTATCGCTCTGCGGGATCCGCATCGCACGGCAGACAGATCCGTACGGCAGCAAAAGATCCGGTATGTGAGCCTGCTTTACGGTGTGGAACCATTCCACAAATACCTCCGTTTCGGCAGCCAGCTCACCCTTTATGCCGTTCAGGGGACCGATCTGTATATTTGCCTCGCCAACGGACCCCTCCTCCCGGGCGTCGACGACGACCTGAAAGGATACATACTGATTGCGCGCGCTGACGAGTGATATTTCATCTTCATAACGCGGAAGGCAGGGATCACAGTCTTCCTCTACGAAGCGGCCGCTGATCCCGTCTACCCGGTAAGCATCTTCTATCATGTAAATATGCATATGGACCGCCTCACTTTACTCTTCTTCGTCTTCTTCCGCATCCAGCTTTTCCACAAACATTTCCACAGTTCCGACATCTTTACGGTAACCCCGGCCGATGAGAAGCTCCAGAACGCCTACGATCTCTTCATCGCTGTTCCTGACGGGGTAATAGTAAGATGATCCTCCTTCCGGCCATACCAGCACGGTTGGTTCACCGCGGTAGGCCGAGCGCATCTGCATGCTGGAAAAGGTACGCCTCCACCCCGTATTGGGCAGCGCATTGCCCGCGACAAGCGGTTCCGCGACATAAGGATTGCCGGGGAACAAACGCCAAAGAACGGCTGTGACATCTTCCTCCGAAACGATACGCTCCGTTTTAGAGAGCACGGCCTTGAGCCTGTTGAATTCTTCAAACCGGTAATCGGTATGCTGCCGCTGATCGATGAGCAGCCGCTCAAGATCATCTCCATCCAGAAAGAGCAGGCAGACGCGCGCCAGCCTGTCCACTTCGGCACGATCCAAGTTCCAATCCCTCCTTTACGATGGAAACCGGAAAAAAGAGGAAAGGAGGAGAAAGCTCCTCCTTCCACAAAAAGGTACTGTTATTTGTGCGCAGCGTAATAGGCATTGGCCGCATCCTGCAGTTCCTGTCCGCCCTGGCTGTACCAGAGCGCTACCCACTCATCCCAGTTCGCATCGAAATTCTCAAGTCCGCCGGTGATCGCCTTGGTACGGCCCGAGATCTCGATATCGACCAGATTCTGGCTTACAGTGAACTCATCCGTTACGACTCCGGCCAAGGGCATCAGCTTCGCGTAAGTCGCGTTGCGGGCATACCAACCCTCCAGGAGTGTGCCGGTCGGATCGCTGTCGCTCCAGCTCTGGGTATTCACATAGGCTTCATCAAAGGTATCGTACTTGTCCAGGGGGATATAGCTGCCGCAGTTGTAGTTCAGGCCGCCCCAGGAGAGAGGCCAGTTCCAGCCATAATCCGATGTGTTCCAATCGGCGGTCATTTCGTCATAGTTGAGTTTCCAGGTGCGGTCGGTCTCCGTTTCGGTATAGTCCGTCCAGTGTATACCCTTCAGGCCAACATCCGTTATCGTGCGGCCTTCTTCTGTCAGGGCCCATTCGAGGATATCCAATACGCGGGCCGTATCCTGGCAGGTACGGGGCACTACATGGAAAGCCCAGTAGCCGCCGCTGTGGGGCAGATATCCCTTTTCCTGTCCTTCCGGTACGAGCGGAGGCAGGTAAACGATGTTCATGGAGACTCCGGCTTCTTCCATCTTGTTGAGGATCGTCTGCGGCTGGCTGGCATCTGTCAGTCCGATACGGCCCTGTACGATCATATCCTCTACCTTACCGGAAGCATCCACTTCATTCACAAAGCCCCTGTTGAACAGGTTTTCATCATAACATTTCGTGATAAAGCGGAAAGCCTCACGCGCATACTCGGTGACGCCAAACTGGCTGATCGTTCCATCCTCCAGCTCGCACCAGTCTCCGCCCCAGCCGCCGCAGTTTACGAACGCGCGGCAGATGTAGCCGAAGGAATTGCTGCCATAGGGCTCTGCAACAAAGAAGCCGTAGGTATCATCCTTGCCGTTGCCGTCCGGGTCGTCCTGCGCAAAGGCACGGATGACCTCATAATACTCATCCAGCGTTGTGGGGATATCCAGCCCAAGGTTATCCAGCCAGTCTTTGTTTATGACATAGCCGCGGTTTCCGGGCCAGAGCGCAAGGGGTTTGAAGTAGCATTTGCCATTGACGCGCAGGCTGGAATAGAGATCCGCCGCGACATATTTGGAAATAAGCGGATACGTCTCTTCTTTGCCTTTCAGGAGCTCTTCATAGGAATAGATGAAGTCATCCTGCGCCCACTGCTTGGCGACGGCATCGATCTCAAAAGCTGTGATCAGGTCGAGCTGTTCGCCTGTCGCCACGAGAAGATTCAGCCGTTCGGAAGAACCGTCTGCCGGCGGCTCGACAAACTCAAATGTGATATTGAATTTGTCCTGGATGTAGTTGAGGATACGGTCGTTTTCCAGGTCGAGGTCACGGGATTCGCTGTACCAGCGCAGGTCAAGATGATCGGCATATACCGTCTCATCCGCTTTGACCGGCGTGCCGATGCAGGCCGCAGCCAGCATGGCGCACAGTGCCAGGCACAGGATCTGATTCAGGCGTTTCATGGTCATACCTCCTCAAAGTTATATTTCCACCGGATCTTCCGGCAGGAAACGGGTTCCGGATCCGTTCTCATTCCTTTATGGCGCCGAGCATCACCCCGGCGGCAAAGTATTTCTGCAGGAACGGATATACAAGGACAACGGGAATGATGCCGATATAAACGACTGCCATTTTGAATGCCTCCTGCACCTGCGGGCCCGAAGTAGCACCGCTGCGCGCAGCGGAGGCGTTGGCGATCGTAAGATCCCTCAGGTACATCTGGAAAGGCCACAGCTTCGATGAGGAGACAAACAGGTACGCATTGAAATAGCTGTTCCAGTAGCCCACCCCGTAAAACAGGGAAACAGCCGCTATGACAGGCGTAGAGATCGGCAGGATCACCTTAAAAAGGATAGCAACATCGTTATACCCGTCAATGCGGGCAGCTTCCTCCAGGGAATCCGGTATGGTGAGAAAATAGTTTTTCATAAGGATCATGTTATAGGTGCTCATTGCGGAAGGCAGTATCATCGCCCAGAGCGTATTGGCCAGCCCGAGCTTGCGCACGACGATGTAGAACGGAACGAGCCCTCCGCTGAAAAACATCGTGATGATAAAGAATACGAACAGTACGTTCCGGCCCGGCAGATCACTTTTGGAAAGAGCGTATCCGCCGATAGTGGTAAGGATCATGCTGATGAATATCCCTGCCGAAGTGACCGTTACCGATATGCCGAGCGAGCGCAGAAGCGCCGCCGTATGCCCCAGCGCCTTTTTATAATTATCGATCGTCACCGACCGCGGTATGAGATGATACGTATTGGAGATGTACTCGCTGTACGATGAGAGCGATATGACCAATACATACCAGAACGGAAGGAGGATAATAAGCAGCACAAAAAGCATCAGGAGAACATTGAACAGATCGAAAGCCGTTCTTTTCCTGTCCAGTACCATTCTCTCTTCCCTTCCTTTCCCTTGTTCAGTAGATCCCCGGCTGTCCCAGCAGATGCGCGCCTTTATTCGCAAGCAGCAGAAGTATCGTGTTTATGACCGAGTTGAAAAGACCTATGGCGGATGCATATGAAAACTTCGCGTCCTTCATGACCGTACGGGTAACGTAGGTATCGATAATATCTCCCGTTTCCAGCGTCAGCGGGTTCTGCATATTGAACACCTGGTCAAAGCCGGTATTGAGCATACTGCCGATATTCAGTATGAGCACGATGATAATGGTAGAGCTGATGCAGGGGACCGTCACATGCATGCAGCGCTGGAAGCGGCTCGCTCCATCCACTACCGCCGCCTCGTATAGTGTCGGATCGATACCCGCCATTGCCGCGATGAAGATGATCATGCTCCACCCCGCTTCTTTCCAGATATTGGTGAAAACGAGAAACCAGCGGAACGTGGAGGGCACCACATAATTCTGCAAAGGCGCTCCGAACAGCTGATGCATCGCCAGCGTGAACAAGCCGTTGTCAGCGTTGAATATGGTCTGCAGAATAGACGCGCAGATGATCCACGACAGGAAATGCGGCAGGTACATGACCGTCTGCATCACAGATTTGAACCATTTGGTCCGAAGCTCGTTCAGCAGCAGCGCGAGTATGATCGGCACGGGGAATTCCACTGCCATCCGCATGAGCGCTATGATCACACTGTTGCGGAAGGCGCGCCAGAAGAAGATATCCTTCTGCAAAGCGCGGAAATGCTTAAGGCCTACCCAGGCGCTGCCGGATATCCCCTTATGCATCACATAATCCTGGAATGCCGTGACAACGCCGTACATCGGGGCATAGCAGAAAATCACATACCACACGATGACCGGCGCAAGCATGAGATAGAAATACTTATACCGGTTGAGATCCCGTATCAACTTCTTCCGCGTCAAGCCTTCCATAACCTTCACCCTTCCCCGGCAAAAGCCACGATACCGTCATGTGCAGCCTCATCAAAGAAGCGTTCTATCCGTGAAGTGATCTCCGGATCGATCTTTTCTCCCAATTCATCACAGGTAAGGCGTATGATGCCCCTGAGCGTTCTTTTACCGTCTGTAAGGAACAATGCCGTATTGAGCATGCGATCATAAAATGGATCACATGCGGGATCCGTCCCGCGCAGGCGTCCCCCCAGCGTCGCCGCTCCCGGAACCCTTCGGACCGGGATGCGGGCGAGCGTATCCCGAAATGCCCACCGCTCAAAAGACTCCAGTGCCGCCTCGAAGCGTTCCCATTTGAGGAAGGGATTTCCGCTAGACTGCCGGGTCAAAGAGAAACGTTCCTCTTCCAGGCAATGCTCCGCGAAGGCGATATCCTCCTGCGCGGGGGCGATCATTGCGCTTACGAACCGTTGAACGAAGCGGCCGATTTTCTCGAGTGTTTCCGCGGATACCCTTTTCGGCGTATCCAGTGAAGAATGATAGCTGTTCGCGGGATGCATGACCAGCGAACAACAGGGGATGCCTGTCATCGGTTCCGCAAGGAGGCAATCCCCGATATCAAAAGGCGCTGCTTCCGCGCTGATCCCTTCCCTCTTCGCCATGCCCAGCAGCATACTGTGCATGAAAGTGCCGCTCCTGGGAGCCGTATCCCATATATGCAGGCGGGCTTTTTCCTCCGCAGCCGCCCCTACCATATCGCAGTTGAGAGCAGCGATCGCGCGCCGCAGGATATCCGGATGGGCGGAAAGATAGCCGCTCATGCCTGCCGATTCATAACCCATTACCAGGCGGATCCCCCGCCGAAAAGCATGATCCTGACTGTCCAGCATACATTCCGCCAGGTGGCAGAGCATCGCGCAGCCGCTGGCATTGTCATTTGCGCCAGGCTCATAAAGATGCGCGCACAGAAGTATCTCTTCTTCCGTCCCCTTTCCGGGGATGGATCCGGATATGGTACGTATCTCACCGTCGTATGCCCGGGCGTCCAGCCAGGCCTCCGCCCTGGCGCTTCCCTCTTTTTCAAGCACACCGCGAAGAAGCGCCCCTGCTTTCCGAGAGATGCCAAAACCCGCCAATCCGCTGTCATTGCGAGGATAAAACAAGTCATTTTCCCATCGGCAGCAGTCTCCCATCGGATCATCCTCTTCCCGGACACCGGGATAAACGGGAAAATGATCGCTCACCAGCGCGGCTGCCCCTCTCCTGACCGCCTCTCCCGCAAGGTCTTTCGGCGCTCCTTCCGTATACACGATCCTTCCGCGCCAATCGCCTGAGGAAGCGGGAACGATCGTATACTCTCCCTTCTTAAGAGGGCCCGAAAACATCATCGCGCACAGGGAAGACGTACTGTAGTCGGCCAGGACGGCATTCCCGCTCTCCTGAAGGAGTATCATTCCCGCATCGTATACATCCCAGGCCCGCGGTACCGTCCAATCCAGCTGGCGCGTTGCGCCGTCTGCCGGGAGCGGCAGCGCTTCCACATCCGTAAGCCCCATACCCCGCAGCAGTTTTTCCACCGTGTCCGCCGTATGGCGAAAATGCCGGAAATCACCGAACCGGTCGTTTTCCCAGATCGCTTTGAGTATCTCAAGGCAGCGGTTTCCGTCAAATTCTCTTTTCATCTGATACCGCCTTTTCAGATCCCGGCGTTTCCGGCTCATATACAGCCAATTCGGAATCCAGATACAGATCGGCCTTTTCCCCTTTGCCTTCGTTCGGCCGATCCATCAGGACTCGTACGGAAGCCCTTCCAAGCTCATGAATATCCCTGTGTACCATGCTTACCTGCGAGGAGTACAGCTTTGTCCATTCCAGATCCCCGTAGATAAACAGCGCCAGGTCTTCCGATACCCGTATACCCTCCGCCTGCAGCGCCGTCAGGACCCCGCAAGCGAATTTGTCGATCGCCACAAACACAGCGCTTGGCCGATCCTCACGCCGCATCAGAGCACGGACCTGTTCCCTCGCCGTCTCCTCATCCGGGCAAAGCAGCTCCAGATCCCGGGAAGGCTGTATCCCGTATTCCTTCAAGGCTTCCCGGTAGCCCAGCGTGCGTTCGATCTCCGTCTGCACGCCCAGATCCCGGTTTACAAGAGCGATCCGCCTGTGCCCCTGGCGCAGGAGCGCTTCCACGGCGCGTTTCGAATCGCCGCGGTTGTTGATGGAAACGCGGTCCATTTCATCCATCCCCGGGCCGACGCGATCCGCAATGACAAAATGTATATTTGCCTCCTGCAGTACCGGAAGAACTGTCCTGTAATCCCTGACCGGCGTTATGACATACCATTGACAGCCATAGCTGAGCAGCTTTCGGAACCCGTTGATCTGCAAAGATGCGTCCTCGTGTGCATTCTGTACGAGTACGGTCATCCCCCTGGCCGCCGCTTCTTCCTCGACCCCGGCCAGCAGTGAAACAAAAAAGCTGTCGGAAAGATCGCTGATCAGGACGCCGATCAGATTATTATCCGAGCCCCGCATGGACCTGGCCATCATATTCGGCTGATATCCATGCTCATAAGCACATGCGCGGATCCGTTTGAGCGCTTCCTCGCTGATCCTCCCTTTGTTGTTCAATGCCTTGGAGACCGTATTCATGGAATACCCGGTCAGGTTTGCGATATCCCGTAATGTCACTCTGTCCATGACATCTCCCACCGCCTTAGGGTTAACGTTAACTCACGCAATAAGTATACCGCCTTTCTTCTTTTTTTGTCAACAATCACTTTACATTCCTTTCTTTCTATTCTGCTGACTGCGGCATGCAGCTTCCGCCGTGAAGAGGGTCTTTGCCAAAGAGCAGTAAAAAAAAGATTGCCGCGATCACGGCAATCCGTTTTTCCTGCCGGATCTCCCGGCAGATTTTTTGTGTTCTGCGCAGTTCGCAGATCCCATCTGAGTCCGGCCTCAGAAGAGCCCCTGCGCCTTCATTTCCTCCAGGCCCCTCGCCAGCTGGTCCGGGCAGGAGGTATCGCCTCGGCACGGGATCCCTCTGAGCTCGGAAATGACATCATCCGCCTTGCGGCCGATCACCAGGCGGGATACGCCCTGGGTGTTCCCGCGGCAGCCGTTTACGATCTCGCAGTGGGTAACGATACCGTTCTGCACATCAAGGCGGATCTCTGTGGAGCAGGTGCCTTTGCACTTATGGACATACATACGTTTTTCTCCCCTCTTTTTTCAGTCTGTAACGGAAAAGGCATATATCGTGGTATGGTCGTACTTTTCCCCGGCTTTGAGTACGGCATCCGGGAATTCCGGATGGTTGACGGCATCCGGATAGTTCTGCGTTTCCAGGCACAGGGCATCGCGCGGGGTATATACGCGACCGCACTTGCCCTTCATGGTGCCGTCCAGGCAGTTTCCGGCGTAGAACTGCACGCCGGGCAGATCCGTATAGACCTTCATCACGCGGCCGCTCTTCGGATCGGTCACGACAGCGGCCTCGCGAAGTCCCGTCCCGTTCAGGCAGAAATTGTGGTCATAGCCCTGGCCGTATACCAGCTGATCGCAGGTCTTGTCATCGATGCGATCCCCGATGCGTACGGGTTTGCGCAGGTCAAAGGGAGTGCCCTCCACGCAGCGCATTTCGCCCGTCGGGATGAGCCCGGCATCGGTGGGCGTAAAGGCATCCGCATTTATTTGTATATACTCGCCGGTGATCTTATCCCCGCCCTCGCCGCCGATGTTGAAATAGGCGTGGTTGGTGAGGTTGCACAGCGTATCCTTGTCGGATACCGCTTCGTAATGGATCTTCAGTTCGTTTTTATCGGTAAAGGTATAGGTGACCTTCACTTCCAGCCTGCCGGGGTAATTTTCCTCCCCATCCTCGCTGACAGTCGTCAGCACCAGGCTGTCTTCCCCTTCTCCGGGCACGGTGCGCGCATCCCACACCTTCTCATTGAAGCCGTGGTCCCCGCCGTGCAGATGGTTTTCTCCATTGTTCTGCGCCAGGACAAGCTGCTTTCCGTTCAGCACGCATCTGCCCTTTCCGATGCGGTTTCCCACGCGGCCGATGAGGGCGCCAAGGTAGCCGTTGTTGGGGATATAATCCTCCACCGTTTTGCAGCCCAGCAGCACGTCGCCCGCCTTCCCCTCCTTATCCGGCACGACGATGGATACCAGTATGCCGCCGTAATTGCAGATATCCACATGCGAACCGGACTTGTTCACCAGGGAATACAGTACGGCGTTATCGCCCGAAGGCAGCTTTCCGAAGGTTTTCGCAGTGATCATTGCATGTTTCCTCCGTTTCGCTCACAGTCCCAGTTTTTTGAGGAAGTTGACAGCCAGCTCGATATCGGCGTACGCGTTCGCGCCTACCTCGCGCTCGATGGTGAAGTACCCCTTGTAGCCGATCTCTTCCAGAGCCTTCAGCCAGCCGGGGAAATCCACATTGCCCTCGCCCAGGGGCGTCTCCAGGAAGTAATCGCCCATGCGCATATCGCCTATGCCGCCCTCCGCGAAGAAGCCGTAGATGGCCTCCGGCCCGATGTACTTGATCATGCGGCCGTCCTTCGCGTGCGTGTGGTAGATACTGCCGGCCAGCGTCTTTACGCCCGCGACAGGATCTGCACCCGTGACCATCTTCAGGTTTGCCGGGTCGTAGTTGACGCCGACGGCGCTGTTCCCGATATCATCCAGGAATTTCTTCAGGATCTCCGGCCTTTCCGGGCCGGTCTCGATCGCGATGCGGCAGCCCGCTTCCGCGGCATATCCGCCAAGCTTTGTCATGGCCTCCAGCAGGGAATCGCGGCGCGGGTTGGAAGCATCCTCCGGGATCACGCCGATATGGGTGGTGAGGATATCGCCGCCCAGCTCCCTGGTCAGGTCAAACATGCGCCTGGTCTCATCGATGCGCCATTCATGCTCTTCCCGCAGGGCAAAGCCATGGCCGCCCATATCGCCGCACATGGCAGAGACAGCAAGGCCGTTATCCTCCATCTTTTTCTTCACATCCGCGCGGAAGGAAGGCGTCCATGTCTCGGTAACGGCGCCCCTGCCGCCCACGTATATCTGTACTGCCGCCGCGCCGACTTTTTTCGCGGCGTCAAGCCCATCCAGTACTCCCAGGCAAAAAGAATCCACCATTACGCCGATACGGTTGCTCATATCCATATCTCCTTTTCATACAGCCGGTGCAGGCCTTTTGTTTCCGGTGTCATTATACCATAAGCTGCCGGGTATGTCATTTCTTTTTGTTCCGGCACAGGTCCATGATCTTCAGGCCGAGCTCAAACGCCAGGAAGACGATCTTCATCTTATCGTCCAGCCGGACCTCCCCGGATAGGCTCCTCGGCTCCCAGGAGGAGTGATCCAGGTTATCGCCCGCGTAGAAATACTGGAAGAATTCCGTTCCCCGGAAATCACAGGCCGCCTGCATGCCGGCGCACTCCATCTCGACGCATATCGCGCCCTGCTCTCTCCTGCGGTTCACCTTCGCCCTTGTCTCCCTGTAGCAGGCATCGGTCGTCCATGTAATGCCCTCCACATAAGGGTATCCGCATTCCCTGAGCACTTCCCTGAACTCTTCACGGTACCTGACGTTGACCGGGATGGTATCGGAAGCCTTCGCGTAATGGTAGCTCGTCCCCTCGTCCCGGATCGCCTCTGTGGGGATGATGATGCCGCAATCCTCTATCGATCTGTCCAGCACGCCGCAGTTGCCCAGCAGTATCAGGCGTTTGCTGCCCATCGCCATCAGATCCTCATACTGGCAGACGCACAGAGGCTCCCCCACAAGGGAATGGAAGAACGCGAACTGCCTTCCCTTATACTCCACCTCGTATACCGGGTTACGGCCCGCGGCGGAATGAATCTCCGTGATCACCTTCGCCTCAAAAAGGGCGAGCACGCTGTCAAACAATTTCTTTGAAAAACAGGAAACCGTCACCTCTGGGAAGCCTTCCAGCTTCTGCGTCACCATATCCGGGTCGATAACGGCATTTTTCTCACTGTCAAACTCTTCCAGCAGCATATGGGCACCTCCGATCTGATCCATCTCTTCCGGTTCCATTATATCAAATACCGTTTCATTCTGCGGAAAGCATGCGTTAAACCGCGCGGGCTCTCTCTTTTTTCAGAAAACTGTTTCCTTACGGAGCGGCGATATAGTATAATGGTCCGGGAGCCATGCGCATATATGGCATGCCTTCCCCACTGTTTTTTACGATATACCCGAAAGAGAGGCCGAACATGGAAAAAGCAAAAGTATATTTTACGGATTTCCGTACCGTCATCGGCGTCAGCCAGGCCGTTAAGCTGCAAAAGCTGTGCAAGGCTGCCGGCATCGACAAGATCGACTTTGAGGGCAAATTCGTCGCCATCAAGATGCACTTCGGAGAGCTGGGCAACTTCTCTTACCTGCGCCCCAATTATGTAAAGGCAGTCGCAGACCTCATCACAGAGCTGGGCGGCAAGCCTTTCCTCACCGACTGCAACACCCTATACCCCGGCAGCCGCAAAAACGCCATCGACCATCTGACAAACGCGGAGATGAACGGCTTCAACAGCGTCACGACAGGCTGCCATGTGATCATCGCGGATGGCCTGCGCGGCACGGACGATATCGAAGTACCCGTTCCCAACGGTGAATACTGTCATACAGCGCTTATAGGCCGTGCCCTGATGGACGCGGATATCGTGATCTCCCTCAACCACTTCAAGGGCCATGAGATGACGGGCTTCGGCGGCGCCATCAAGAACATCGGCATGGGCGGCGGCAGCCGCGCCGGCAAGATGCACCAGCACAACGACGGAACGCCCCAGGTGAACCCCGCAAAATGCCGTGGCTGCAAACGCTGCGCCAAGGAATGCGGAAGCGACGCCATCCATTACGAAAACCGCAAGGCCGTTATCGACACCGACCTGTGCAAGGGCTGCGGGCGCTGCATCGGTGCCTGCGCCTTTGATGCCATCAGCAATGTAAACGGCAGCGCGCTGGAGCTGCTCTGCTGCAAGATGGCTGAATACACCGCCGCGATCTGCAGCGGCAGGCCGTGCTTCCACATCAGCCTCATCATGGATGTCTCCCCGAACTGCGACTGCCATAACGAGAACGACGCGCCCATCCTCCCCAATATCGGCATGCTGGCCTCCTTTGATCCGGTCGCCCTGGACCAGGCCTGCGCAGATTTGTGCCTCGCGGCCGAGCCCGTGCGCAACAGCCAGCTCGGTGACCACCTGGCGCAGCCCGGCTGGAAACGCCATAACGACAACTTCCTGGACAGCAATCCCAATGTCCGCTGGAAGGAGACGCTGGAGCACGCCGAAAAGATCGGCTTGGGCACGCGGCAGTACGAGCTCATGACCATCCGCTGACAGGCGTATATCCGGCGGTACGATGCCATCCCGGCGAAAAGTATCCATAAAAAAAGAAGCGGTGAGCGGGGTCTTCCCCGTCTCACCGCCGTTTTTTCAGTTCGTCTGCCGGGCAGGTCATTGGTCCGCCCTCAAAGCGGATGTCGCACCCCAGCTTTTCAGTACGGTGACGCGCGCAAACCCCGCCGCGAGCAGGGCCTCCGTCTCGTGCTCCAATGTCAGCGGCGTATCGTAATGATAGAATTCCGCATCTCCCAGGCCCTGTTCTTTCTTCAGGCGCGCTAACTCCCGCCTGTACAGTTCCTCTTTTTCTTGCGAAGGCGCGAAATAATCCGTCAGGATAAAGTAACCTCCGCGCCTGAGGGCCCTGTGCAGCTTCCTGTAGAGCGGTATCTTTTCCTCTTTGGTGAAGTGGTGCAGGGATTCGACCGATACCGCCGCATCGTATGCCCCTTCGCCAAACGGCACATCGAAATACGAGCCCCGTATCAGCTTCAGGTCCTTATCCGGGAATTTACGCCTGAGGGCCTCCAGCATGCCCGGCGCGAGATCGATGCCCGCAACGCGCGCCGCGGGGACGCGCTCGAAATAATACCCCAATTCGAGGCCCGTGCCGCAGCCCAGATCCAGTATGCGGGAACCCTCTTTTTCGGGCAGGCACAGGGCGGTGTAGGGGTAAAACTCCTGTGCGGACTCGATGCATGTGAGCTGGTGCTCCTCATAGCCTTCAAGCCTGGCATCGAAAAAAGCGCCCATCTCCTCAAGAGGAGCGCCGCGGAGAAAGAGCCTGCAGATATACCTTACACACGTGCCGTCCGGATATTCGACCATCTGCTTTTCGGCAGAAAAACCGCACTTCCGGTAAAACCCCACCGCGCTTTCATCTGTCCGCGCAAGCAGCTTGTCCACGTACCCCGCGTTCATCAGCTGCCCTATCATAAAGCTGCCGTATCCCATGTGTCTGCGCGCTTCCGGTACGGCTATCCCCGCGATCTCCGGGATATCGGCGGATGTATCCAGAACGAGCATGCCCGTTTTCTCCCCATCCTCTTCGCATACGAATGTCAGCACATGCGGATCCTCCAGGAAGCGTTCCATCCTTTCCGCATACGCCGTATAAGAAGGCTTATACATACACGGCGCGTAGACCGAATACGCCTCCTTCGACAAAAGCCAGCCTTTATCGTTACACAGTACGAGTTCCATATCCTCATCCCACTCCGGTAACGGCAATCATGCCGTATGCTCCCGCCCGGCGGGCAGCGTTCATCTCCCCTTGGACCGGTACCCTATCAGTATACAGCAGATGGTCCCGCATTGTCCATCCGGGGCAAGCATGCATACCGCAAAAGCCCCCGCAGGGCTCCTTAAGTGAAGCACTGCGGGGGCTTTTTGCCGGCAGCGTGTTTTTACTCCGAAAGCAGCTTGTCGAGCAGGCTGATCAGCGTATCCTTTTCCTCTTCCGAAAGCTTCGCGAACAGATCCGCCGCAGCCTTCTGCCTTTCGTCCAGCACCTCGTAGGCGCGGGCTTTTCCCTTTTCGGTCAGCACAATCAGCGTAGAGCGCTTGTCCTCGGGATTGGCCCTGCGTTCCAGGTAGCGGGCCTCCTCCAGCCGGTCGATCTGCTCTGAAAGCGAGGAAGCGTTGATGCCGATCGCCTCGGATATATCCTTCTGGCGGATACCGCTCTCGCCGGCCTCCAGGACTGTCAGGAGCAGCGTTTCCCTCGGAAGCGCACCTCCCATGGGGCCCATCGGTCTCATGGAGCCGCGGCCTTCCATCGGCCCGCGGCGTTCCCCGTATCCGCGGGGAGAATGCGGCGCTATGCCGTGCGGGCCCCTTCCGCGCATGGGGCCTTCCCCTTCAAAGGGAACCGGCCTTGCGATACCGGGACGGGGCCCCATAGGCATAGGCGCCCTTCCCATAGGCATCCTGTCCGCGGGAGGCATATCCATCGGCGGTCTGTCCATCGGCGGCCGCATGCCCATCCTCGTCCTGTGGCCCGCTTTCCTCAGTTTTTCTATCAGTATCTGGTCTTTTGTCTTTTCCATAAAGAATTCTCCTTTCTTTTGTTCGGTTCCGAAGTAAGTATACCGTCATGCCGGCTTCCCGTCAAGTAGTTCGGAACCGAATTAATATATTTTTTACGGCAGCGTCCCATGTAAGTCGTATCTCTGCGAAAAGATAACCTTCCAAGGTATGATAAACGCGGGAGCCGTGGTAAAATAGCAGAAACAGCTGTAAAATGACATGCCCCGAAAGGATTTCAGATCGACGTATAGACCGGCAAACCCTGCCGGAACGGCTAAAGGAGGGTCCCTTACTTGGAGACGATCGACAACAAAGTGTTCTACCGAAAGCTCCGGCAGCTTTCCCTGCCCATCGTGTTCCAGAGCCTGATGCTGGCGCTGGTCGCGGCGGGCGACGCGCTGATGCTCGGCCGTGTCGCGCAGGAGGAGATGACTGCCGTTTCCCTCGCGACCCAGGTACAGTTCGTGCAGAACATGTTCATCTTCTCCGTCACATCGGCAGGCGCGATACTCGGCGCCCAGTACTGGGGAAAGGGCGATCGAAAGGCGCTCGGTGACCTGTACAGCCTGATGCTCCGCCTGAACGGTATCGTTTCGCTCGTCTTCTTCGCCGCCTGTGAGCTGATCCCCGGGCTCCTGATGCGCATCTTCGCCGTCGACCCCGTGCTCATCTCCATAGGCAGCTCCTACCTGCGGATCGCGGGCTGGTCCTACCTGCTGACAGGCATCTCCCAAAGCTGCCTTGCCGTCATGAAGGTGACGGACCATGTGAAGCCCGGCGCCTGGATCAGCTCCGGCACGGTGGTACTGAACATACTGCTCAATGCCGTTTTTATCTTCGGCCTGCTGGGGGCGCCTGCGATGCAGGCGCGCGGCGCGGCCCTCGCCACCACCGTTTCCCGCGTAGCGGAGCTGGGGCTGTGCATCGCCGTTTCCCGCGGAAAGGATTACATCCGTCCTGCCTGGGCCCGCTTTTTCCGCGGGAACAGGCAATTAGCCCGTGATTTCAGAAAACAGTGCCTTCCCCTGATGGGTGGTTCGCTCTTCTGGGGCCTGGGCTTTACATCCTATACGGCCATCATGGGGCATATGGGCGTGGATGCCGCCGCGGCATGCTCCATCGCCGCCGTGGTGAGAGACCTGGTCTGCTGTGCCTGCAACGGCGTAGGCACCGCCGCAGGCATCATAGTGGGGAATGAGCTTGGGGCCGGTAACCTGGAGCGCGGCAAAGCATACGGCATCAGGCTGAAGAACATCTCCTACATCATCGGCTTCGCCTCGACCGCTCTCGTACTGGCAGTGACACCTGCCATACTGCACTTCGTGCTCCTTTCGGAAACGGCGCACGGATACCTGGCCGGCATGATGATCATCATGGCCGTATACATGATCGGGCGCTGCGTGAACACCGTAACGATCAATGGCATCATGGACGGCGGCGGCGATACCGTTTTCGATATGTACTCGCTTGCCGTGTGCATGTGGGGCATCGCGATACCGCTGGCCCTGTTAGGCGCGTTCGTATTCCACTGGCCGGTCCTGCTGGTCTATGCCTGCACATGCCTTGACGAGGTCGGCAAGATCCCATGGGTCATGCACCGGTTCCGCAAATACAAATGGGTACAGAACCTGACAAAGGAGATATGAGGCCAGGCGCAATGGAAAACACACCACAATACCGGTTTCTCGCGGAAGAGCTCCGCTTTTACGGCCTGCCGCCCGAAAGCGCTTCCCTCATACGGAGCAAGGACGGCGTCACTGTAGCAAGAGTGCGGACAGACGAAGGCACCGCCATACTCAAATGCTTTGAAAACGAAGCCTTCCGGCGGGAGATCACAAACTACGGCATACTGAAGGAATGCGGCATCCCCACGATCAGGGTGCTCGGGAAGAGCGGCCGCTCCATCCTGCTGGAGGACCTCGCGTCTTCGGATACCTGGCGCCTTGCGGAGGAAGAAGACCTGCGCAGCCCTTCAGTCATCAGAGCGATCGCAAAATGGTACAGGATACTGCACGCGCAGGGCAGCGGATACGTAAAAGAGCACGGCGTCGGTATGTATGAGGAATGGGATCTCATAACACCGGAAAACATCCGCGCGGTAAGGGAAAAGTTCGGGCTGGAAGGCAGCAGCGGCCTGCAGGAGTTCACACGCCGTTATGAGGAGATACGCGGCATGATGGACAGCGCGCCGCGTACGATCACCTACAACGATTTCTACTACACCAATCTGGCCGTCCGGAAGGACCTCACGCAGGCTCTGATGTTCGACTACAACCTGCTCGGGAAGGGCATCTGCGCCTCCGATATCCGGAATGTCACCTGTTGGTTCACCGATGAGGGCAGAGATCTGTTCCTTTCCGAATACGGGGAGGCGGACAGGCGGCTGATGCTGCTCGACGACATCTGTTCCCCTGTCGTTTCCCTCTGCTCCGCAATGAAAAGGGGTATCTTCCCGTCATGGGCAAAGGGAGCCATACGAGATCTGGACGGGCTCCCTGCCCTGACAGCGCGTCTGTTCATGTAAAAAGGCAAAACACCTTGGGAGCCGTATGCTCACCGGAGCGGAAA
>DBXA01000018.1 GCA_002309235.1 Christensenella sp. UBA1224
CCGAAGACGATCAGGATACAGGCAAGTTCCACGCCGGTAAAGCCCAACAGGATGCCCAGGAGGACGGCTGCGAGCGGAAATACCACAAGCTTCGCGCCTACGCACAAAGCGATGTTCCGGATATGAGCACCTGTTTTTGAGAAATCGATGGACGCGCCGAGCAGGAACAGCGCAAGCGGCGTCGCTATCTTGCTCAGATCGTTGATAGGCGTCTGCAGTATCTCGGGGATCTTAAGGCCTGTCAACAGTATCACAAGACCGCAGAGGGAGCCGATGATCAGCGGGTTTGTAATGATCTTCCGGAGGATCGACCTCACTTCAGGCTTGCCGCCGCGGAAGACCTCCAGATCGATCACCGCCAGCACATTGAAGATCGGCACGACGACTACTACCAGCAGGGAAGCCACAGAGGTATCCGCGCCGGGAAACATGGCCTGTACGAGCGGTATGCCGAAATAAGCGTAATTGCCGCGAAACATCGCCTGCACCATGGCTCCGCACTTTTTATGATCCTTTTCGATGCGCGGTACAAAGAGCATCAGGATAAGGAACATCACTATGATGCCTATGCCGGAAAACAGGAATATGCCCGGATTCAGGAGGGAATCCAGCGAGCTCTGATAGATGTTTTTGCACAGGAGCACAGGCAGGAATACATGAAAGACCAGAGAGTTCACCTGCCGTGCAAAGCTTTCTGTGATAAGTCCTATGACCTTTACAAAGTAACCCACTGCCATTACGATAAAGAGGGGCAATACGATCTCAAGGCTCAATATCAGGTTTTCCATTTTTCATCCCTTTTCTTGCTCAACCGTAGTATTTTGTGTCTCTCATCTCTATAGGGAGCATGCGGTATGTCCCTCCCGCAAGAGGCTTATAATGCGTACCGTCGTCAAACTGCATACCCGCGTCTGCCACAACGGCTCCGCGGCAGCCCTCCGGGACCTGCAGTTTAAGTGTCACACCGCCATCATCCCTGGTCCATTCCACACTGAGCTCGCCAAGAGGCAGCACGTGTCTGGCAGATACATGATCCAGCCCTTTTGCAAAGCAGGGCTTTATCAGTATCTCATCCGGAGAAGTATCCTTCGGATTTACATGGATGCCGCCCAAGGCTTCGTACATCCATCCGCTGATATCTCCCCAGAAATGATGGTTGCAGGAAGCAGGCGCCGCTCCTTCAGGCCAGAAGCTCTCCCAAAGGGAAGTCGCACCTTGTTCCAGCCAGTAGCCAAAGGAAGGATATGCCGGCCCCTTTATCATGTTCATCGCCAGATCGGTGTACCCATAAGCGGAAAGAACATGGAATATCGCCCTGTTGCCAAGCACACCGAAATCCATCAGACCACGGTTTTGACGGATCATATCCACGAGCACACGGACCGCTTCCGGCTTCTCCGCCTCATCGAACAGATCGTAGAATATCGCCATCGCCTGGGAAGCCTGGCAATCGCCAAGCGCTGTCATCGTATGGGTATCTATCAGGTATTTCTTCGCGGCAGTGCGGAACTCGCCGTAAACCGCGTCGGCAAAAGCGGCCTGGGCCTTCATGCCGCAGGCATCGAATATCACCCATGCCTTGTGACAGATATCCATACACATGGCTGTGTCGGTAAACTCGAGCGGCGCCTTCGGCTCGCCGGATCTGGCGCTGTGGCACCAATCGCCGAGGCCTATATGGATAAGACCCAGTTCATCCCTTCGAGCCGTGATATAGTTGATGTACCGCACGATAGCTTCGGCATTTTCCCGTACGATCCCTGTATCTCCCCTGTACTTCCAGATATAATACGGAAGATAGACGATGATGGAATCCCATGCCGGGCCATTTCCCCATTCAAAGCCCCAGCCGCCGGTAGGTATGATGCCGGGCAGCGCGCCATCCTCCCGCTGTGCCTTGCGGATATTATGGAGCCATTCGCGGTAAGAGACCTCCGGCTCATAATTGATAAGCATCTGCTCCGTAGAAAGGGCGGCATCCGCCGTCCAGCCGTTCTTTTCACGGTGCGGACAATCGGTCGGGAAATAATAGAAATTCGCCATATCCGATACCAGCGCCGCCTCCTGTAGAGCGTTAATCACGGGATCCGAACAGGTAAACGAGCCGCGGGAACGCAAAAGCGAATTCATGACCACATAAGTCAGGAGTTCCTCTTTCGCCTGACCTTCCTCAAGGCCCAGCACCAGACAGTAACGGAAACCGTGATACGTGAAGGAAGGCATCCATATCTCTTCTCCATCGCCCTTGCAGATATAGATATCCCTGTGGTTTAGCGCTTTGGGCAGGAATGTCATGCCGCGAAGATCAAGCCTGCCTTCCGCATCAAGGGTTTCCCCGAACTGCAGTATCACCTTCTGCCCGGGCTTTCCCTTGATCTTCAAACGGCAGAGACCGGCGGCGTTTACGCCAAAATCGTACAGCCAGCCCTCACGTGCAGCCTCTTCCCCCTGCGGCTCCACCACCGGGAGCGTCTTTCTGAAATGAGGATCTTCCCCAATGGATCCGCGCCGTATCGATACGGGCTTTATCTCCCTGACAGCTCCAATCGGTTCTGCAGCGGCAAGGCGGCACTCTCCCCTCGGCGTTTCGGCTTTTATCGCGGGAGTCCAGCCGGAGGCATCAAATCCGGGCTCATTCCAGCCGGGGATCTCGCGGTTCGCATCGTAAAACTCACCGGCACGCAGATCATCAAAGTATATGGGGCCAGGCGCGCAAAGGAACGCCTCATCAGTCTCAAAAACCACACTTTCGCCCTTCTCCGGCTCCACCTCGCAGCGAAGAGCCGCCTTCGGCGCGCTGCGGTAACGGACATCCTGGAGATCCCAGATATCGCCGCCGGGGCAGTTGAGCATGCCGTTTCCAAGCATGAGACCGAGTACGTTCTCACCTTCACGAATGTATGGCGCTATATCGTACTCATCGTAATACAGGATATCATCCGGGTTGGATATATAGGGAGCAATGAGGCCCTTTGTAATTTTAGTGCCATTGATGTAGATCTCATAAAAGCCAAGGCCGCACACGGTCACCTTCGCGCGGACGGCAGGAAGGCCTTCCAAGCGGAAGGAACGTCTGAGGAGAGGAGCGGGCACCATTTTTTCCAGAGTAGAGTATTCACGGGAGGCACTGATGAAATCCAGCGAAAACATAAATCCATATCCTTTCCACATAGTATCCTATAGATGCATTGTAGCACAAACATGGTATCGCTAAAAGCACCGGGCAAGAAAAAAAGAGGCTGTCATGGAAACAACCTCTGATAAAATCATCTGTACATCATATAAACGATGCGGTAAGCCAGTCCCGCAGGCACGAGCTTGAACAGAAACAGGAGTGCCTTGTACTTCGGTCCGACGGTATAAGCCACTGCAGGTTCCCTCTTGAGCGCTGCCTTGACGATACGCTTTGCCACGTAATCGGGCGTCATGCCGCCTCGCTCATCCTTTTCCATCGCTGCGACAGCGGATGCATTGTTCCCGTATATCTTATCGCCTGCAGATTGCTTTTTACGGGCATCCGTAAAGCCTGTACGGGCATCGCCGGGCATCACGCACGTCACCTTTATCCCGAAAGGGCGCACTTCATTCCTAAGTGCGAAGGCCATAGCATTGACAGCGGCCTTCGCCGCGGAATAGAAAGCCTGATAAGGTATAGCGATTGGCGCCGCGACCGATGTCGTGAACACGATAGTGCCGGAACGCCGTTCCCGCATATACGGAAGTACAGCTTTCACCGCGAAGAACTGGCCCATGAAGTCCACATCCATGATCCTGCGGACATCGTCTGTTTCGGAAAACTCCACAGGCCCGGAAATGCCCATACCCGCATTGTTGACGAGGATATCCACCGAGCCTTCACTCCGCACGATCCCATCCACAGCCTCGCGGACAGCGGTTTCATCCGCGATATCAACGGCGATGCCTATCGTATCATCCGGTCCCTTGCCGCGTCTCGAAAGCCCGTATACCCGATACCCCTTTGACAGGAGCTGCTTTGAAACAGCGTACCCTATCCCGGAAGAGGCACCGGTAACTACAGCGACATTTCCCATAAGCTTCTCCCAGTTCTATTTCAGGAGGCCTTCACTGCGCATGATATCGGCAAGCTCACGGATAGCCTTGTCCAGCTGCTCTTCAGAGTGGGTAGAAGATACCGTAAAGCGTATGCGGCTTTTCCCCATGGGCACAGCGGGATACATGGCCGGCGG
>DBXA01000159.1:0-1073 GCA_002309235.1 Christensenella sp. UBA1224
CGCTCCGAGCGGCGCAGGTCTTCGCGGCCGTTCTTGACGAACGCCTTCCACACGAGGAATGCGATAAGTCCTGCCAGGAGCAGTGCGAGGCCTATCCAGAGAGTCTCACGGTAGAAAATGAACCTGAGGGCTATCAGGACGATTATCACGGCAAGGGCGATAATGCCTATTCTCTTAAAACTGATTTTCTTCATATCCGGTATTTCACTCTTTACAAATATAAGTAAATCCAAAAAAAATGACTACTTTTCAGCAATAATAAGCCGCCTGGAATGTTAGATGCCTTCATATTGCTCCTTCCCGCCTTCGTCTGCATGACATGGGCGATAAGGCTTCTTTTCATCAGGAAGAAAAACCGCAGTGAAGCGCTCAGGCTTCTTTTCCTGACTGCCGTTTCCGGCGGCATTTCTTTTTTCATAGACAGCTGCCTGCTGTCACCGCTCACAGACAGCCACACCATTGTCATATTGTTGATTGCACTGCAGGCGGCACTTTTCACGATGTTCCCGTTCATCACCGGCTACACCCTTCACATCAGCGGCAGGAAAGTCCGTCCGGCAGTCGCTTTCGCCTCTTTCCTGCCTGCTGTAATAATGACAGCCGCAACGGCAATAACCTGTTCCCATGCAGGCATCGACACCATCGCCGGACATCTTGACGAAGCAGGGCTGAAACAGATGATGCCGGTCAGGAATGACCCTGTTTTCCCTTTTGCATATACGACCACGTATGTACATTTGTTCGTCCTGGGCACTTGGCTGACCGTCAGCTGGGGGCTACTGCTCCACATACTCATCAGCAGGGGGACACGGCTGAAGGATGTCCTCGAATTCCTCAAGGCGAAAAAGACCGAATCGCAAGTCAGCCTCAACTGCATGGTCATCCTGCTGTTCATCATAGCCTGCAGCATCAGGATCATAGTAGGCAGGCATATCCTCATGGAGAATGTCCCTGCGAGGTGGATCCTCGAGATCAGCCTGGGTATACTGGCTGCGATAGCGTTGAAACTCGGCACGGAATACGGCGAGCAGCAGGTCTCGATGCCCGGAGTCATCCCGGAGAGTATGGACAAA
>DBXA01000159.1:1181-1899 GCA_002309235.1 Christensenella sp. UBA1224
CTACCTGTCTGCAGTCATCAGGGATACCAAAGGAGAAACTTTCAGGAGCTATGTCAACCGCCTGAGGATAGAGGCGGCCAAGCGGGAAATGATGATGCACCCGGAAGATGGTCTAGAGGCAATCGCTGCCAGGACAGGGTTCATAAGCGACACCCAGCTGGTCAAGAAATTCACGGAGGTGACCGGCGAATCCCCACGTAAATGGTGCAAGGGACAAAAATAACACTGGCGATATATCCCGCCAGTGTCACATATTATCCTTCATAAAAAATGCTCGGACTGATGGACAGGTTCCCATCCCGTCCGCATTGGCAAAGATATGACAAGGGTGTCTCAAACGCGCACAGATTCATAAAATAAAAGTTTCCAAAACTACAAAAAGTTTCCAATATTTCAAATTTCGACCTCAAAACTGGCCACTCCACGCTCAATAAAGCCACAAAACTACTGGATTCGCCAAGTATCGGGCAATTTCACCTTAACCACAAAAAACGCTTTTTTCTGAGGTTTCTTAAGTCGCTAACTTTGCGGCGAAACTAAAACCTCAGGAAATGATTAAAATCGACAACTTCATCAAGCTTTTCGAAGGAGCGGTCAGAGACAGCTGGGAGAACCCCGCACTGTCTGATTTCCGCAAGTCTACCATCACCTACCGCGAACTGGCAGAGCGTATCGACACCCTGGACCTTATTTGGAAGAAAGCGGGCCTTAAACGAGG
>DBXA01000159.1:1992-2973 GCA_002309235.1 Christensenella sp. UBA1224
GACTGCAAGATACTCTATACCGAGAAGAGGACTTTCGATGCCATGGATTTTGAGCAGATGCCGAACGTGCTTTGTGCTCTGGACTGCATCACCGGTGAGATACTTGCAAGCCGTGAAGGCGTGGATGAGATATACAAGAGCGGTGAACAACTGCTTGCGGAACGTTATCCCAATGGGATGAAGCCGGCCGACTTCAAAGTCATCGACGTCGATCTCGACGATGTCTGCGCCATTCTGTATACATCCGGCTCGACGGGCAACCCTAAGGGCGTCATGCTTACCTACCGCAACGATACGGCCAATGTCCAGGCGATCCGTCCCGGTTTCCCCTTCCACAAAGGAGGCAACTATCTCAGCCTGCTTCCGCATGCCCACAGTTTCGGTCTCATGTGCGACGTCGTGATCCCCCTTACCATCGGCATGCATGTCACCGTGCTCGGTATGCCCCCCATCCCCATGACCGTCCAGCAGGCCCTCATGGAGGTAAAGCCGAACATCTTCTACGGCGTACCGCTTATCTTCGTCAAATTCGCCGAGTACGTGCTCGGTTCGGATATCAACTCACCGGAAGGCAAGGCCAAGCTGGCCGATTACCAGAATCACCCGGAGTACTGCCAGATGCTGCATGACAAACTGATGGCGGCTATGGGCGGCAATATCGAAGTATTCGCCACCGGCGGTTCCGCCATCCCTTCAGAAGTGGAGTCGCTGTTCGTATACAAGCTCAAGGTTCCGTTCATCACCGGCTATGGCCTGACTGAACTGGCCCCTATCGTCTCCTACGGCAAGCTCGGCAAGTACGTGCCCAAGTCATGCGGCGAGTACATCCCTGAAGTAATGGAAGTCCGCATCGACTCTCCGGATCCGGAACATATCGCCGGCGAACTGTACGTCAAGGGTGATGTCGTGTTCTGCGGCTATTACAAGAATCCCGAGGCTACCGCCGAGGTCCTCAAGGACGGCTGGTTCCGCACCGGAGAC
>DBXA01000023.1:0-1994 GCA_002309235.1 Christensenella sp. UBA1224
AGCTGCTACGGCATCCCCTCCATCATAGGCACGCCCGGGAATGTGAATACCGTCACCACCCGCATCGTGGAATTTGTCTCCCTGGGGCAGCAGGGCATGAACGATGCCACCGCCCTGTCCCTTTTCCTGATGGCGGTCGCGCTGGTGATACTGTTCATTTCGGATGTCGTGCTGGCAAAGAAGCAGTACATCACCGTATCCGGAAAGAGCGTTTCTCCCTCCATCGTGGAGCTGCGTCAGGCGCGCGTGCCCCTGACGGTGCTGGTATCTCTCTTCGCGGTCCTCATGGTGGTCTTGCCCTTTGCCATGATACTCACCACATCGTTCAAGACGGATGTGGGCAAAGGACTGACAGCCGCGGGCAATTTCACACTTGCCAACTGGACCACGGTGTTCGCCCGCGCGGAGACGGTATCCTGCCTGCGCCATTCCCTCATATTCGCTTCCGTTACTGCGACGGTCGGCCTTGTGATCGCCTGCGTGATGAGCTATCTTCTGCAGCGCACCCGCATCCGGGGCAGGAGCATCCCCAATTTCCTGATCACGCTCGGCTCCGGTACGCCGTCTGTGGTCATTGCCCTGGGGCTGATCATGACCATGCGGGGCAATTTTGGCGTGGACATATACGGTACGGCGTATATCCTGATCATCGCCTATCTCATCAAATACCTCATGATGGGTATGCGCACGGTGGTATCTGCCATGAGCCAGATCCATGTATCGCTGGAGGAATGCAGCCAGATATCCGGCGCAAGCTGGCTTAAGACCATGCGCCGCATCACCGCGCCGCTCATATTCCCCTCCATCGCGGCGGGCTGGTTCCTCATATTCATTCCCAGCTTCTATGAGCTATCGATGACCACGCTTTTGTATTCCAGCACCACCAAGACCATAGGCTTCCAGCTTTACGAAACATGGACCTTTACCAGCCAGCCCATGAGCTGCGCGATGGCGTTCGGCATACTCATGATCGTGATGCTGCTCAACCTGGTGCTGAACAGACTGACCAAGGGCGAGTTTTCCATCTGAAAGGAGCCGTGCAGATGTCGGCCATAACGATCAAAAATGTAACCAAAGCCTTTGACGGCAAGGTTGTTCTGGAATCCTTCAATGCCGTCTTCCGGGATGGAGAATTCATAACCCTGCTTGGGCCTTCCGGCTGCGGCAAGACGACGATGCTGCGCATGATAGCGGGCTTTGAACGGCCTACAGAAGGCGAGATATGGTTTGATGATAAGCTGGTGTCCGGCGGAAAGACGTTCCTGCCCCCGGAGAAGCGGGAGATCGGGATGGTGTTCCAGAGCTATGCCGTCTGGCCGCATATGAATGTGTACGATAATGTGGCATATCCTTTGGGCATAGCGCATTGCCCGAAGGCGGAGATCGCTAAGAAGGTGGAGCGTGCTCTGGAGATCACGCACCTTGGACAGTACGCGCAGCGCTACCCCAGCCAGCTGTCCGGAGGCCAGCAGCAGCGCGTGGCTCTGGCGAGGGCGCTTGTGGCGGAACCCAGGCTGCTGCTTCTGGATGAGCCGTTGTCCAACCTGGATGCCAAGCTGCGGGAATCCATGCGCTTTGAGATCAAGGAGATCCAGAAAAAGCTGGGCATAACCGTTGTGTACGTGACCCATGACCAGACGGAGGCCATGGCCATGAGCGACCGCATATTCCTGATCAACGGCGGCGTGGTGCAGCAGTGCGGGAGCCCTGAGGAGATCTACAACACGCCGGTAAACCAGTTTGTGGCGGATTTCCTGGGCAAAGTGGATTTCTTCAAGGGTGAAGCAAGGGATGGCCGCATCGTTTTTCCCGCCATGGGAGGCCAGTCCCTGCCCTATGACGGCCCTGTTTCCGGTAAGGTGGATGTGGCGGTCCGCCCGGAAAACATCTGCTTCAGCGAAGACGGACCGCTGAAAGGGGTACTGGAAACGCATTACTACCTGGGGGATGCGGATGACTGCCGCGTGAGGGTCGGCGACGCGCTGGTGCGGGTC
>DBXA01000023.1:2027-3007 GCA_002309235.1 Christensenella sp. UBA1224
TCTGTGCGAAGCTTCATGGTGTTCCCCGACGACGGCATGCTGGAGAAGATGCTCGAGATACAGACGTGAGGTGTCAGCTGTTATGATAGAGACAAAAAGATTGATCCTGCGGCCCTTCCGGGAATCCGATGCCGCGGATATGCTGGAATACCTGCATGCGCCGGAAGAGAACTGCTTTGCCTGCATGAAGCTGGCAGGGCTTGAGGAGGCCGCGGCAGAAGCAAGGAAGCGGGCTGGCGATGAACTGTACCTTGCGATCGTACGAAAGGATACCGGGAAGGTCATAGGCGAGATATTCGCTCACCCGGAAGCCACAGATCCGGATAATGAAGTAATGGATACCTATAGTCCCTGCTGGATGCTCAGCAAGGACGGTCAGGGTAAGGGCTATGCCTATGAAGCGGCCTATGCCTTTTTTGATCACCTGTTCCGCGAAAGAGGTGCGAGGCGTATTTATGCCTATACCGAGGATCACAACCTGCGCAGCCGGCGTCTGTGTGAAAAGCTCGGCATGCGTCGGGAAGGTCTTTTTATGGAGTTTGTTTCCTTTGTCCGCGATCCGGATGGCGATCCGATCTATGAAAATACCATGCAGTACGCGATACTCCGGAAAGAATGGGAAAAAGGCGCAGGCATGGATTGACTCAACTTAGAAATTAAAATAAAGTTCCTATTGACTGCTCTTGACAGTTGGCCTGCAGAAGGCTACAATAAGCACAACAAAAAACAGGGGCGCTGGAGGGCATCTCCGGCTGAGAACAGGGCGAACTGCAGCCATGTGTCACCTTGAACCTGATCCGGGTAATGCCGGCGGAGGGAGTTTGATATACTGTTTCCCACGCCTGTGATACCTTTGGTGATTGCAGGCGTTATATTTTTCCGATCGGAAAAGGAGTTGTGGCTTTCATGAAGACCAATATCAGAGTACTTGTCGAGTGTTCCATACTTGTAGCGATATCTGTCGTTCTTTCTGTTCTGAA
>DBXA01000023.1:3190-5512 GCA_002309235.1 Christensenella sp. UBA1224
AACAGAGGCGAAAAGGGTATCTATGCGGGTTTGACCCTTGCTTTTTTCCTTCGCTTCGTTTCGCATTTTATTTCCGGTTATGTTATTTTCAAGAATCTTGATACGTGGGATATCTTCGGAACGAGCATATCCAATTCACCGGTGCTCTATTCGATATGCTACAACGGGTTCTATCTCCTGCCGGAACTCGTGATCACCTTGATCGTTGTAGCGGTCCTTATGAAGTTCCCGGTCATTAAAGAGAAGATAATGGTGCCTGAAAAGTAAACAACTGAGCTTGAGAAATGACGGGTTTTCAATTCTGACAGAGATCTGCTCATCCGCCGTTTTGCGTTTGTCTGTTCAGCATATGCCGTATCGATATGGACTGTCCGGCGCGCCGTTTAAGGCTGCCGGATCTTTTTTTTGGAAAATTATTGACAAACAATAATTCCGTGCTATAATGATTATTGTAAAACAATAATTCGCGGGGTGATCTGATGAAAAGAAAGCTATTGATACCGATCCTTGTGTGTGAAGCACTGATCCTGGCGGCTCTGGTCCTGATGACCGGGCGGCGTCCGGAGTGGTTCTCATCTTTGCTGGCCTTTCCCTTTGAGCAGATCTCGCATGGATTTGCCGTCCTTTCGCGCAGGGGCGCTCTTGCGGGCGGCATCGCGGCGGCACTGTATGTCGGCATCTCGGCCATACCGGCGCTTGCGGCGCTTCGCAGCGCGGGAAAAAAGGAAACGCGGGCGGAAAGGATATCCCTGTTCGTACTCTCCGGCGTACTGCTGCTCACGCTTTACGGCATGGCTCATCCTGTCCTCTTCTCCCCTTTCGGAGGCGTTTCGGAGGGTAATGGTCTGGTCAAAGCGGCGCTGGGTACATGCGCCTGGTCATTCGTGGTGCTGTATATCATCCTGCGCCTCATACGCCTATTCCGTGAGGAAAGCCGGGAACAGCTGATCTTGAGCATGCGCAAGCTCCTTTGCGCGCTGGCGGTACTCTTTACGGGGGCGTTCGCGATACAGCTTGCCGGCTCCCTGGCAGGCATGAGGGAAACCGCGCAGACAGGCCTCGACAAGGGCATGATCATAGTACGCCTGACAGCGGTGCTCCTCCCCTATGTGCTGGATATCCTCGTGATCCTGCGGGCGATGGCGTTGATGGATACTGCTGTCCGGGAGGACCGGGAAGATCTCGTGAAAGCGGCGGAGAAGCTCAGCCATACCTGCTGTCTGGCGCTTGCGGTCACTGTCTCCGTCACTGCCGTGGCAAATCTCCTTCAGACTGTTCTGATGCGCCGCCTCACGGATATATCTGTGGCGGCGGAGATCCCGGTGATCAGCGTTGCCTTCGCGGTATTGATACTGCTCTTTGCGCGGCTTCTGACTGAAAACAAGAAGCTGCGGGATGACAACGATCTGTTCATCTGATGGGAGGCGCTCTATGGCGATACGGGTACACCTGGAAGAAGTGCTGAAAAAGCGGAATATGACATCCAAGGAGCTGTGCGGCCTGATCGGCATCACAGAGGCGAATCTCTCCATACTGCGCAGCGGCAAGGCAAAGGGAATACGGTTCGGTACGGTGAACAGGATCTGCTACTATCTCGGCTGCGATGTTGGAGATATCCTGAAATTTGACGGGAATCTGGAGGAAGACGATGAAGAATAGATATTTGGCAATCATCATTTGCTGCCTTTTGATCGCGGCTTTTGTGCTGGGAGCCGCAGGCGTGATACGCTTTGACGGCGAAAGCGGACAGGAAAGCAACGGAACGGACCGGCTGATAGGCGTTTTGATCACCGGGGAATACCTGGATCTGTTCGATAACGACCGCTATCTGCAGGAGAATCTCGATAAACTGGTAAACGGCGGCACGATGAGCGATGAGGAGCTTGCGGCATACAGCGGGCGCCTTTACGCGGAACCCGCTCCGGAAGCTGACGACTATGAAGGATATCAGTTTGAAGGTATCGAAGGCATCCGTTTCATTGCTCCCTTTATCGATGGTGAAGAAGGCCGCGGCATGCACATGTTCGCGGATGAGGGAATAGCGGATACACATACGCATCTGTCCGTCACGGATGAAGGTGAAAGCGTATTGCTGAATGGTACGGTCTACGTTTCCGAACAGGCATTTTCGGGAAGTCTGTATCTGAATCCCGTTTTCCAGTCGCAGGATGGCGCTGTCTATGCGGTCGCGGGTGACGGCATATTCCTGGATGACGGTACCGGCCAGGGGATCGATTGGAGCCAGAAGATATCCGCGGAGCAGTCGCAAGACTCCGGCGGGGCCCGGACGTATTTCCGGACGGAAGTGGAAATAGCTGTCCG
>DBXA01000001.1:0-1227 GCA_002309235.1 Christensenella sp. UBA1224
CTCTGCTCGCCCAACAATCCGACAGGAGCGGTATTCACGAAGGATCAGCTGAGACGCTGGGTAGATTTTGCGAACCAAAACGGTTCCGTCATTCTGTTCGACGCCGCTTATGAGGCTTTCATCGAAAACGAGAACCTGCCGCACAGNNNNATCTTTGAGATCGAAGGCGCCGAAACCTGTGCGATAGAGATCTGTTCTCTTTCCAAAACTGCCGGTTTTACCGGAACGAGACTCGGCTACACGATCATTCCGAAGGCGCTTGTTCGGAATGGGATGAGCTTGCATGATATGTGGGTGCGCAACCGCACGACNNTGCGCGATCGAGATCTGCTCGCTGTCCAAGACGGCGGGCTTCACCGGGACGCGCCTGGGCTATACGGTCATCCCGAAAGAACTGAAGCGCCTGGGGATGGACCTGAACGCCATGTGGGTGCGCAACCGCACGACGAAGACAAACGGTGTGTCGTATATCATCCAAAGAGGAGGCGCTGCAGTATTTACGGAGGAAGGACAGAGGCAGATCCGGGAGAATATCCGGGTATATAAAAAGAACGCCCATATACTGATGAACGTCCTGAACGAACTGGGTATCTGGTATTGCGGAGGGGAAAACGCCCCGTATATCTGGATGAAATGCCCTGGCGATATGGGAAGCTGGGAATTCTTCGATTGCCTTTTAAACGAGATACAGGTTGTCGGGACACCGGGGGAGGGATTCGGCGCCTGCGGTGAAGGCTTCTTTCGCTTCTCCACATTTGGAAGCCCCGAGGATACAGAAGAAGCAGCGAGAAGACTGACCAAAATGCTGATAAAGTGAAATGTCCTGATTCGATATTCCGGATGAGAACGATTCGAGCCGGGATCATTCTTCTGAAAGCGGATGGCGGAGATGCTTACACCATTGCTGAGAAAGCTGGGCTTAATGGCTTTCATTGCTTCGCGCATATTCCCATTCTTCGACGGGGATCATTTCATATGCTGAAAAACCATCTTCGATCCAGGTCCACTCATCGATCATCCTGACATCATGGGCGATCAGATCGTTATAGAATCGTTCCCTCGCATCTCTGTTCTCTTCAAGAGACCCGCTGAACTCCCTCAACCCCAGGACTGCTTTCACATAACGCCAGGAAAGCTTGCTGCGTTCGACCGCCTCAAGCACATCGTCCGAACCGTTCGCGGCGCTTTCGGCCAAAGCCCAGAGCCGATCGATCTTCTCCGCTTTTT
>DBXA01000001.1:1269-10165 GCA_002309235.1 Christensenella sp. UBA1224
TGGTGCCTGCCGTGAGCTCATCAATGATCTCCCTGATGTATCCTCCGCCTTTGCCATAGTAGTTGGTGCAGAATTCCAGCATTTTTGCATCGTAATCACAGTAGGGGTCTTCCAGAAGCTCCGCGATCAGGTAAGTTCTGAGCTCGCCGAATTCCGTATCGCAGCGATCGACGTAATAATTCCCCTCTTCATAAACGCCCCTGACCCCGTGCTTATGAAAAAACTGCATATTCTTCTGCAAGGTGCTGAAATCGGGGAATATGCCAAGGGTATAGGCATAATTGGTCGTATAATCCCAGATATAGATACTGCCGCAGATCTCGGACCATGCCTTCAGATCTTCCGCCAGTTCCCTGTTTAACGGGCAGCCGGCGTCATCCAAGGCATGCGAAAAGCAGCATTCGAAGGTACAGAGCCTTACGATGACATTGGCTTCCGGTTTTACCAGAGACGGAGCCTTGCGTGTATACGTATAGGCAAGCGTATCAAACGCCACATTGTGATAGCCTTTTTCGCTGACAGCCGCCGCGATCCGGTTGACGAAAGTGATCAAAGAGCCGCTGTGGGATCCGTTTGCTTCGTCTGTCGACCTGCAGCGTTCGCATTCGCAATAATACGGATTGTCGGCCTGGGACAGGGAAATGATCTGCAGATCAGCTTCCGGGTCGTGCTCTGCTTTGAGGATATCGAATACCTCTTCGAGGACGATCTCATAAACCCTGTCATTTGTCAGGCAAAGCTGCCCGGGAACTCTCCTGCCGTCATGCAGCGCAAAGTATTCCGGATGAGTTTCAAAATATCTGTCGGAAGGGCAGAAAACCGTGGAAAGCGTATGGCAGCGGGAGCCGCCGAGATAGGGGATGTTCCCTCCCTGTTCAGGGGTATATGACTGTAATTCACCGTTCAGCATGTGCGCAGCCGAATATATGGGCATCCAGCCGCTGCGCCAGTCGGTATTCCTGTATTCAAAGAAAGGTTCATATTCGATCTTCTCTTTCGGGAGCACCATTTTATCGGAGGTCATCACCATTGCCGGATACCAGGCATAGCATTTGAAACCGCAAAAATCTTCCAGAAATGTATGAACGCCGTAGAGCGTTCCGCGGCCGCCTGCGCCGAAAATGGCAAGGCCGCCGCTGAAGGGGGCAATGATATACGAATCGGCAGGTTTGTTTTTGATATCATAGGAAGTATCATAAAAAGAGGTCGTGCCGACACAGAATGCAAAGCCGTCAAACGGCTGATCATCCGTGATGATCTCATAATCGCCGTGATTCAGCAGGTTCAGGTAGTCCTGCAGTGTTTCCGCGGCATACCGTTCTGCAGGAGAAGCATTTGCGGAAACGACGATCGCATATTCCTCTGCATCAGCCTGTGCTTTTCCGATCGTACAAGGGAAGGAAACAACGATCTGAAATATCACAAGCAGCAGGATCATTCTATCATTTTTCATACGCATACACTGCCGTGCGGTTATCCTTTCGCTTCGCCGCACCGATCTGTTTGTATGTGTTATTATAGTATCTTTTACAGGCAGATGCATTACCGGTGCATGAAATCTGCGTTTTCTGCAGGATGTAAGGGACTGTTGACCGATCAGGAGGACCGAACGGACATATGCATGCCGCGGGGATCGAGGGAGATCCGTAAAGGGGATCGATGGAGAGAAGCGATAAGCAACCGGGGCAGTACCGCACAAAGCAGGATGAGGAAGCGTAAAGGGGCAAGACGGAAGGGCATACGGATCATCGGACGGCAGCAAATATCTGCACGCATATACATGACGATATGCCGAAGAAAGCGGAGCTCAACATGAAGGAATCATCGCGAAAAGGGGGACATGGAAAAAGCATTCTGACAAATGATCAGAGTGCTTTTTTCGTTTCTGCGGCCTTTCAGCCGGGTAATGATAAGTCGGGAAGGGAAATGACCGGTTTTCATCCGGTCCTGTCCGGATTCAGAGCATATCTGCCTCTACTCCTTAATGGAACCGATCATCACGCCTTTGACGAAATACTTCTGGACAAACGGATATACTGCCATCATCGGAAGTATGGAGATCACAATAACGCAATACTTGATCAGCATACGTGTCTGATTAAACTGATTTACGTCTCCGCTGTCCAATTCCAGATTTGCGGTAGATTCGGAAATGACGATATCACGCAGCCAAAGCTGAAGAGGATACAGCTCCCTTTGACGTACATAGATAGCGGTATGGAACCAGGAATTCCAGTTCTGAACGATATAGAACAGGGCAATAACCGAAATAACAGCTTTTGATGAGGGTATGACGATTTTCAGAAGCAATGTAAAGTGTTCCGCTCCGTCGATCTCAGCCGCCTCCAGGAGGGAGTCGGGGATACTTGAGAAGGAAGTACGCATGATCATCATATTATAGACAGAAACGCACCCGGGTATAATGATCGCCCAGATCGTATCCAGCATGCCTAAGTTGCGTACAACCATATATGTAGGGATCAATCCGCCGCTGAAAAGCATTGTAAATGTCAGGAAGAAATTGAGCGGCCTGCGAAGGAGCAATCCTTTGCATGAAAGACCGTACGCGCCAAGGATGGTGAGCAGCATCGCCAATGATGTCGTCAGCGTCACGTATACGACCGTATTGGCATAAGCACGCACGATGTACTTGGTAGAGAATACCTGCTGATATCCTCCCAGAGTCCATTCGCCAAGCGGCCAGAAAACGATACTTGTATTCGCGTTGAGCAGCTGCGGATTGCTGACGGACGCACAGAACACATGCCACACGGGAGCTATGCAGGTAAACGCGACAAGGCTCAGGAACAGATAATTCACTGCATTTAAGGTTTTTTCACCTTTAGAGAGAAACATATGCCTGCCCTCCTCACCACAAACTGGTTTCAGTTACCCGCCTGCTGATCTGGTTTGCTGATACAACAAGCAGGAGATTGATAAGAGAATTAAACAGGCCGATCGCCGTTCCATAGCTGAAATCCGAGCCCTCGGACAGAGAGATGCGGTACACATAACTCGTGATGACATCTGATGTTTCGTATGTCGCGGGGGAATACAGCAAAAGGATCTTCTGATAATTGATATTCATAAAGCTGCCGATACGCAGTATCAGCATGATCACGATAGTCGGCAGAATGCCCGGCAAAGATATGTGCCAAATCTGCCGGAGCTTGTGTGCTCCGTCGATACTGGCTGCTTCGTATAACTCCGGATTGATCGCGGTCAAAGCTGCCAGATACACGATAGCCCCATAGCCCAGATTTTGCCATATGCCGGAAAAAACGAATATCTCCTGAAAATAGGTCGGATTCGTTAACAGTGATTCCTGTTTTCCGGAAAACAGGCCCATAAACCTGCTGATGGCGCTTCCGGCCTGCGTGAAATCCTTGACGAGGCCGCAGACAACAACCATTGATATAAAGTACGGCAGATAAGATATTGTTTGAACTGTTCGGAGAAACGGGCGATACGGCACCTGATTGAGCATCAGCGCAAACAAAATCGTGATAGGGAACGCCCAAAGAATATCCTTCAGTCCTATCACAATGGTATTGCGCAGCAATCTCCCGAAATACATGCTGGTAAAGAAACGTGTAAAATTATCGAACCCTATCCATTTACTCTTGAGAATACCCAATTTGATGCGGTAATTCTCAAAACCCATCAGGATGCCGCCCATGGGCATATATGCGAAGATGATAAAATAGGCCACAACCGGCAAAAGCATAAAATACACTTTCCAGTTTCTTCGCAGGTCCCTCTTTATGCGCTTCCTCAGCGGCTGAATACTTCTTTGCGCCATAGTATCTTCTCCTTAAGGGAGGATGCAGCCGGGGCGGAACAGATCCCGCCCCGGCAAAAACGATTTTTGATTAACGCGCGTTGTAGCGATCCAGAGCAGCCTGCTCTATTTCAAGGGCTTCCGCAATATTCATGCTGATAATACGTTCACGGAAAGTCTCAAACGTGTATGTGCTCGTACCCATGATCATCTTCGCGGACTCTTCCTCTGCAAAGAGGCGGATATCAGCCATGATCGCTGCCTGGCGCTCGCCTTCCTCTGCGGACATAGTCAGTTTATCGCTGATCACGCCGTCATCGAGGCTCTTGAGCCACTGCTTCTGGCTGAAGAGCTGCGTCTCGTTCCAGGAGCCCATAACGCGGCGATAATTCTCCAAAGGAGCGTTGGACATGGTGTAGCGCATACGGGCCTGGGTAACAGTGAGACCATCCTTGTTTGCCATGATCAGCGGACCCCAGCTTAACGTGCCGTCTTCATTAACAACATAGGATTCGTTCTCACGTATTCCGTAGTTGAAAATGTTGTTGTATTCAGGATTGTAGAAGTTGTCGATCCAACGAACGGCGATCACCGGCTCTTCGCAATCGGTGCTGACCGAGAGGATGTACTGGTTTACGATCGTGTCCTTGATGCGAAGATGCGCCGTATCGCCGACATTGATCACAGGGATCGGGGTACCGACCAGATTGAAGTTCTCATCGGTAGCACCGCGGGTAAGATAATAGTTGCTTCCGGCGCAGGTAGCATTATCGGGCCAAGCGGCGATGCGTCCGGGAAGGCGGAGAGAGTCAGAATCTGAATCCAAAGCGAAATCCGCATAGATCAGCCCTTCGGAATACCACTGAGCCATCATTGCGAGATAATCGCCGTATCCATCCTCAATAGGACCGTATTTTGCAACTCCGTTGTCCTGATAGAAATCACGGCCGACGCCATAGCCTGCAGACCATTCGCTGTACCTGGTGTTTCCATACGAGTTGATGAACAGCGGGCCATCGATGTTCAACTCATTTTTGAATGCTGTCAGGACAGTATGCCAGTCTTCATAAGTCACCGGGATCTCTAATCCCAGCTTATCCAGATAATCCTGGCGGATACACGGACCGTAGTTGGCGCCTTTACCGTTCTCGTTGCTGTAGATGAAGTAGAAACCCCAGCGAAGGCCGCTGTCAGTTGCGCAATCCTTTGCGATGCGTTCGCTGGAAGCCAGGACCGCCAGATAGTTGGGTGCATATTCATCCATCATCTCGTTCAGACGGAGGAAATAACCATCCTCCACAGCAGCTTCCGGGCCGCCGGCGTACATGTAACCGTCAGACTTTGCGCTGTACACGATGTCAGGCATCCTGTCAGCGGCGAACAGCAGCGTATAAGATTCTGTCATTGCGCTTGCCGGCGGGATGATCCAATCGATATGCACGTTCGTCTGCTCTTCGAGCCATTTGAATACGTCCGCTTCGCTCGGATCAGCGAGATCGCCCAGCTGCAAGTCCTGGATATAGGGCCACCAGAACGTGAAATTGAGCTTGTTATCAGCCAACTTCATTCCACTTGTGTCGACGTCTGTCGTAGCTGCAAATACAGTCGTTGCGCCTGCGAGCATCACCAGAGCGCAGACCAATGCAATCGCCAGAGCCTTTTTCATACGGAACCCCTCCTTCATATTTGAGCGTATAACACGCTTCTTTTATTTATAATAGCTAGTAAGCAGCAAAATAACAAGCAGCTGTTTTAACAATCATAAATATTCTTTGACGGTCTGAAACGGATCAGCATGGATCCGAACTGCCGTTTGCCGAGATACCAAGGGTATAAAAACCGCGGCAATTTGCCGGATCCATCATGGGATCCCAAGAGGAAAGAGGAGAATAAACTTTTTTTGCGGTAAAAAAGAGAGAATGAGTTTGAATGAGGGAAAAGGCGTCTCCCGAAAGAAGGAGAGAAAAGAAGCAAAATAAGTTCGAGGATCTTATGTTTCCGAACCTGACAGGTTGAGGGAAGGATGGATCAGGGAAAAGTCCCTTTATCCTGACGGTTCGGGAAATGATCGGCTTTTACCGTGCTATTCCATAGGGAAATAAAATGCAGATCCGATGGATGAGCATGTATATTTTTATATGCGCTTATTTCTCTGCCTGTACCTGATAGTCCTTTTTCATGCCGTGCGCGCCGAAAATCTGCCATTGTCCGATGCCGAGACGCTGCATGATGGATCTGCGTTCCTCCGCGCACAGCTCAGGATCGGTATCGACAGAGGTCATCAAAACCGGCGCGTATTGGTTGTATGTCGATTGCTCCCGCGTCATTCCATGCATATTGACGTAAATATCTCCTGTGAACGCTACGTGATGCCCGAAATCGATCAGAACGGTCTCTCCGGCCAGATGGCCGCCCTTCCCCTGATAGACCTCAAAACACATTTCGCCGAAGCGGAAAAAACCGATCGGGGTGAGAGGTGCCTGAAGATCACCCTGTGTATCCCACATACCTGTTATCCGTCCGGGTTCAGGCGGGTTATAGCGTGTTACGATCTTGCATATATTGATATATGGCCGGTGCGTGGGATTCTGTTCCCGGAAACCGTTTTTCCCCTTGTATTCCAGGATCAGGCATTCTCTGGATTTCGAGCTGGCCAGGATCTCGTCGAATAGGGGCAGCAGCCCGCAATGGTCCACATCGGCGTGCGTGATGAAAATGCGTCTGCGCATGGTATCCCATTCGGGCAGGAGCCTGCGGAAGATCGATTCCATTTCTTCGCGGTACAGCGCATATCCGCAATCGATGAACAGTGTCTCGCCGCAGCTTTGCAGGATTGCGGTGTTGCTGCCGCAGGGCGGCTCGATCAGCGTTATCCTTGTGTTCTCCGTGATCGGATGAACGGTTATCCGCGGCGAGAACGCACTGCCGCGGCAGACGGACAGAAGCTCGGCGAAACGGCTGATGCTCTCAAACGTCTTGTAGGGCGACAATCCCTTCTCATCCAGCATCTGCATGACCAGGTTGGAATTGACGAGCAGTTTTTCGCGGCATTCCTCAGGAAGCCCGAGAGTCTGCATCAAACCCGAAACGAAGGAACGGTAGAAGATACTGTTGTCATAGATCTTTTCCGCGTGGTTATAGTCGATGACGCGTACCGGGCAAAGCGTTTCCACTCTTGCCAGGAATGCTTTCAATACAGACGCGTCATCTACGAACAGGCCCATCTTGAACGCCTGATACGTGCTCCCGTTTTCCTGGGAACTGATATACGAGATGTTCAGCTTGTACTCACTGATCAGGCGCAGTACCTGCGTCACGCTTCCGGGGATATCCTTCAGGTGGAATTCGACCAGAACGATGCCCTTGTCATTGTCTGCTGTCTGCAGGTATCCGATCTGTACCAGCTTCTCATCCGCGGCCTTAAGCTGTTCCTCATCTCCTTCTGCATCGATGAAGAGCGTATGGGAGTCTACTGCTTTGTTATAACTGACCTGGGTGATATTGATACCGAGAGCGGCGAAGCATTCACTGGCTTTCAGGAATGCGCCGATATGGTTTGGCATGGTCGTGATATAGGTCTTTTTCATATGATTTCCTCAAAATCGTTTAGTCGGCAAAAGAAATGGTAAATAGAATATGATGCCTCCCGTGAACGAAACCATTTACATTGGCATCCTCTTCGGAAGGACAGGCGGAGAGCGAAAACGGGTCCCGGGTTTCCTGGATGATGTTCATGTTCTTTTCCTTTTCGGACAGATCACTCTGTTTCAGGCGTCATTTCCGGTCCGGTATACCCGGTCGGAACAAGGGAATGCGCAGGAACCTGCTGTACCAGTATGCGGCAATGACCGCAGCCGATAAGGCCAGGATACCGAAAATGATCTCAGGTACAAGCCCTTGCGGGTTTATGAAATGCATTGCTGTTTCAAAGATAAGGATGTGGACGAGATAGAGTTCATACGATATTGCGGAAAGCCTGATCCCTGACGACCGGATAACAGGTATGTTCATCAGCAAAAGCGCCAGCGCGGTGTAGCCAAGGAGAGCAGGAATATCGTTGAATATCTTCAGAGCTTCGGATGATACCGCCATGACGGCCTGCAGCCCTATACCTGTGAGGGCGACGAAGGGCAGTATCGACTTTTTCAGCCGGAATACCTTTCCATTGTGAAATTGCCCGGCAATAACGAATCCCAAAGCGAATTCCCAGATATTCTGCAGGCAGAAACTGCTCCAGATCCTGACATTTGTAATGCGCATAAAATAGCAGAACAGCCACCAGAGCACACTTACCGCCATGAAGATCCCGAAGAACAGCTTGTCGTTTTTCAGCTTCTCTTTCATCACGCACATCGGTATAAAAACGAGGTACATCTGGATGATCGTGGAGATAAACCATAATTGTATCCCGAAACTCTCCTCATATTGGGGGACAAACATTTTGAAAAGAAAGATATGGCTCAGAAGCGCCGCAAAGCGGTCGTTTCTGTCGTACATCCAGGGGAGAAGGAAAGAAATGACCACGATGATGATGTACGGGATATACACTTTTAATAGCCGCTTATTTATAAACACGGGGAAGGTCGTCTTCTTTTTCAGGTAACTGAAATACAGGCCGATGCCGGAACAGAGAAAGAAAACGTGAACGCCGGTCCCTCCCAGCGAAAAGACTTTTTGAACCATCTGCGGCATTGCCGGCAGGCTTTGTACCAGATGCATCAAGACGATAGTAAAAATGGAAAAACCTTTAAGATAATCGACTGCCTGTATCCTGCTGCCGTTTGCGGCGATCTCCATATGCTTTTTTCTGCCCGTCTCATGCTGCGGCATACCGGATCCCCCTTTGCTTATTTGGCAAGATCACATCGGAAGTATCCTGCTTCCCGGCTTATAGGTATTTGAATGCGCTTGCCGGCAATGCTGAAGACACAGTGCACTGCTATAGTTTCCAAACGGATACATCATATCACAATAAGGAAGCGAAGTCACGAAAAGATCCGGCAAAAAGCCATCACCCTGCCAGCGGCCGTACGTTGGCATTATAGATCGTGCAGGGGTGCGGCGGTGCAGCTTGAGGTTATATCGGTACAGAAGGTCAGAGGCATGCAGGCGTTT
>DBXA01000001.1:10282-12300 GCA_002309235.1 Christensenella sp. UBA1224
TTCGAACGAGTATATGATCGATCGCCTCCTTGAAGCTGCCTGGGGCTTCCCGTTTATACCCGTTATTCCCGCATGTGTGATATCCGCTCGTCTCATCACGATGACCACGAACGACATGATAGGCATCCACCCATTCAAGTTTACGCGCGGTCTCCAGACACGGCGCATCGTCAGTGGAGTTCAAGTCGCCTGCGATGACTGCCGGGCATCCATATTCTGCCGATACTCTTTCCGTTTGGGCAATCGCCTGGGAAAGCTGATAAGCCCTTGCCGCTTCGGAATTCTCCTGATAATATGAGCTGGCGGGATCATCTGACTTCCACCATAGATGGGTGCTTGTCACGGCGAGACGTTTCCCGGTGCCGACCTCCTCAAAGACTGCCCATGTATACGATTTTGTCCCGCTGTTATTGAAGCTTCCCTGATACCCGGGAACAACCTCATCGTACCGGAAGAAGCCGGAAGCTTTGACATCGAGACGGTCGCAGCGGTAAAGCAGAGGTGTATCCCCGCCGGTGATGAGATCATATCGCGCAGTACGATCCTCTCCCCATGCGATAGAGCGCAATCTGGTCATCATCAGGTCTTCCATATGCATGGAGACTTCCTGCAGGCAGATCACATCGGGCACTACCTGACAGTATGCCCTGACAAGTCCGTCGATACGTCCATCCGCTGAACAGTCCTCGCCCTTCTCCTGCCATGCCGGCTGGTTCGTGTCGCATTTCCACTGGTTATTGGTCATGATGATCATCGTGCTTCCTCCTTTTTCTCAGGTTCTGTTACCTGGATACGATATTATGCCGACCATGTGTCAACCTCAAGGTGCAGTTCTGAAATGCTGATCCGGTTTGGCTATATCCCCTTGATCAGCTCATATGATACTTCATTGAAGAAATCATTATACTGATCAAAGAATTCGTCCATGTATCTCCGGTTATTCGGGGCACCGTCGATGTTATGTATAGTCGACAGGAGATCTATGATCATCACGATCGCTCGCGGATCTGCCTTTCCAGACTTTAGATCTGTATTGACGGATCGCGTGAACTCGATTATTGAATTCATCTTTTCTTCATTAAGCTCTTCAAACAGATGATCCCTGATGCTGACAAAAAGGCCTCTGTGATCATCGTAGAGCATTTCGTGGATCATATCGCAGGATATCATGTGAACATCTCCTTGTTAGTGCTGCTCTATCCTTGTTGTGAGCAGTCTTTATCAGGCAGCCGCTCCTGACGAGAAAAAAACGTTCTATTGAAAGTAAGCCATCCGCGAAAGTCTTTGGGAGGAAGACTGGTCATTCGCTTAACAAAACGATTGAAGCGGGAACGGCTGTTGAAACCGCGTCATATGGATAGGTCAGAAAAGCTAAGCAACAATGACGTTCCAAATCGTCTCTGTATAAAAGTGACAGGTTGATTATAACTGTTGACATGAGATGAGTCAAACAGTTAGATCCATGAAGATATTTGATCCAGCATGGAAAATGGCATTCTGACAAAGGATCAGAGTGCCTGTTTTATATCGCTCCTGCAGCCTTTCAGTCAGGTGATGATAAGGCAGGAAAATGAACGAATGAGAAATGACCGGGATCCATCCGGTTTTATCCGGATCAGGCTTATCCGCTGGTATCGGGGTTGGGGCAGCAAAAAACCGGACATTTACGGAAAATGTCCGGATCGTTTGATGGTCGAGTTGACAGGATTTGGACCTGCGAAGGATGGGCTCCTTCCTTAAAGCTTCGTTGCGGGGATTTAATGATACTCTACCACGCTCGCCCAGGAGAGCAGGAACTCCCGCTCCTTCTCGTTGCCCTTAACGGACTGGCTGGCTGCCACGATCGGCATCCATTTCTGAACGTACTGCATGGATGTGCCGCTCTTTTCACAGAACAGATTGAGGTATTCCTTGGCTCCGTCGATATCGCCGTTGAGCCAGAAGAGCAGATAGGTCCTCGCCACGTCGGCGGAGGCGTTGCCCTGGGTTACATGGCTCCAGTCGATGATGTAGGGCGT
>DBXA01000061.1:0-11175 GCA_002309235.1 Christensenella sp. UBA1224
GGCAAGCACGTCTTCTGCGAAAAACCCCTTGCCTGCACGCTGGAGGACGGGCTTAATGAGGTCGCTGCCGCGAGGGAAAAGGGCGTTCTCCTCGGCGGCGCGCCGGATACTTTTATGGGCAGCGGTATACAGACCTGCAAAAAGCTCATCGAAGACGGCTGGATCGGCACGCCTGTCGCAGCGGAAGCCCACATGCTTGGCCACGGCCCGGAATCCTGGCATCCGGATCCGGATTTCTTCTACCACTTCGGCGCAGGCCCGCTTTTTGATATGGGGCCCTATTACGTAACAGCGCTCATCAACCTGCTTGGCCCCGTCAGCACCGTGACTTCTTCCGTGAAGATCACCTTCCCCGAAAGGACAGCTACCTGCAAGGAGCACTATGGGGAGACCATCCATGTGACTACTCCCACGCACGCGGCTGGGATACTGGGCATGCAGCAAGGCGCCATCGCCATGCTCACAGTATCCTTTGATGTATGGAATACCTATGATAGGCAGCCCATCACCGTTTACGGCTCAAAGGGTACCCTTCGCGTGCCGGATCCGAACACCTTCGGCGGCAGGATCAGCCTGCTGCGGCCGGGCAGCGGCGAGTGGGAAGATATCCCCCTCCTGTACCCGTATACGGAAAACAGCCGGGGACTGGGCTTTACCGATTTCTGCCGCTGCATCCGCAGCGGAAAAAAGCCCTATGCTTATTGCGACCAGACGCTCCACGTGCTGGACGTGATGAGCGCATTCTACCGTTCGAGCGAAAAAGGCACAAGCATCGCCATCGAAGCACCCTATGAAATGAGGCATTCCCTGCCCCTGGACTGAAGGAGGTAATCATCATGAAAAAAGTCAGGATAGCCATCGTCGGCTGCGGCTGTATTTCCGGTATCTATCTGAAAAATCTGACGACCGTCTTCTCCGATACAGTGGAGGTCGCAGCCGTCTGCGACCTGATCCCCGAAAGAGCCCTGGAAGCACAGAAGCAGTATAATATCCCGAAGGCCGTCTTCACGGATGAAGAGATCATGAACGATCCGGAGATAGAGATGGTCCTCAACCTGACCACACCGGACCAGCACAAATTCGTCAACATGATGGCCCTGAAGGCCGGCAAGCACGCTTACTGTGAAAAGCCCCTCGCCTGCACTCGAACGGACGGCGAGGAACAGGTGAACTATGCGAAAGAACACGGCCTGCTGCTCGGCGGCGCGCCGGATACCTATCTGGGCGGCGGCATACAGACATGCCGCAAGCTCATCGACGACGGGTGGATCGGCACGCCTGTAGCTGCCTCCGCCTCCATGCTGTGCAGGGGACACGAATCCTGGCACCCGGACCCGGAATTCTACTATAAGCCCGGTGCCGGCCCCATGTTCGATATGGGCCCGTATTACCTGACTGCCCTCGTAAACCTGCTCGGCCGCGTAAAGAGCGTATCCGGCTCTGCGCGCATCACGTTCCCTCAGAGGGTCATCACATCGGAGAAGAAATACGGCCAGGTCATCGATGTGGAGGTACCCACTCACATCGCCGGCATACTCAACTTCGAATCCGGCGCGATCGGCACGCTCGTCACCTCCTTCGATACCTACAACGATATCCAGGCGGCCTTTACGGTATACGGTTCCCGCGGAACACTGCGCGTGCCGGACCCCAACACCTTCGGAGGGCCTGTCCGGATCCTTCTCCCCGGCTCCCGCGAATGGAAGGATGTGCCCGTGGTCTACGGTTATACCGAGAACAGCCGCGGCCTGGGCGTGAAGGATTTCTGCAAATGCATCCGCGAAGGCGGCATCCCCCGCAGCTCCTGCGAACAGACCTTCCATGTGCTGGATCTCATGTGCGCCTTCCACGAAGCCTCCGATGCCGGCAGGGTAGTGGAGCTCGCATCACCCTATACGAGAAAACCGGCACTGCCGCTGGAATAAGCACACTCAAAAAAAAGAGGAACGGACGATGCGATCCGTTCCTCTTTTCTCATTCTGACCGGCAGCCGGAATATGCTGAAGCTGCCTCCATGGTTCGACCAATATGACCCGGACACCCTGCCTCGCGGCACTCACAGCGGCAGAAAAAACCGCGGGGCCGCTGCCGCAGGCGGCGGTTATATTCCCACTTCCTCAAAGCCCGACTTCCGCAGCCGGAGCGCATGGTCAAATCCTGCCTGCCTTGCCATTTCAACGCACTGCGCGATACCCGTATCGAGCCATTCCGCCCTGTGCGAATCCGTATTGATCATGATCTCCCCGCCCTTTTCGCGGATGAAGCGCAAAATATCCATGGAGGGATAGGGCGTCGTCCTGTAGCCTCGGCTGATCGCGCCGGTATTCATCTCGATGGGCATACCTGTCCCTACCGCGAGCTCCGACGTCTCCAGTGCGTATTTCAGGTATCGGGGAGAGCTCTCGTCAAACAGCCTGTTCCCCTCATTGTATTTCGTGCACAGGTCGATATGGCCCACGATATCCCCGTGCGGCCCCGACAGCAGCCTGTTCATCTGCGCGTAATAATCCGCGCAGTAGGCATAGTAATCTCCGCCGTAGAGCTTTTCCACATCCGCTGCCTGCCATGCCTCCGAGTGGTCTACATGGCAGTATTCCCCGTCCTTCATGAACATATGAGTCGAATCGATCATGAATTCAAAGCCGTTAAATTCCCTCTGGTAGAAACCATCCCTTTCGATGCCGCAGAGGATCTCGATGCGATGACCGTATATTTCCCGGATCCGGGCGACCTCCACCTTGTACTTTTCCTCGTTTTCGATCTTGAAGCCTTCATACGGGTTCCCGCTGTGTATGGAAAAGCCCAGCGATACAAAACCCAGCTCCAGGGCGCGCAGCACGTTTTCCTCCACAGTGTTATGCCCGTCACAGAATACCGTATGCGTATGGGCATTCGAGAAGATCGGCGCGGCTGACATAGCTTCTCCTCTCATGATCAATCCTCCATAACGGACGGGTCAAAGCCCATATCCCTGAGCCTCTGCTTCATAGCGGCAAAGCTCTTCTGCATGAACTCTTCTTCCGTCATGCCGGAGGCGATAGCCCTGTCATGCGCGGCACGCCTCTCCTCCATAAAGCGCCTGTCCATTTCCTCCATGGAAATGCCCAGCTTTTCCGCCTGTGCGCGCCTTTCCTCGCGCATGCGCTTCATAAAGGCTGCCTGCGCGTATACCTTTTCGCGGTACGGGCCTTCCGGTGTTACGGCGCCGACACCGTAAGCCTTGAGGCCGTACTCCTTGCAGTCCATGAGAGCGGATTCCAGATGATAATCCGCCGTGACCAGCGCCACAAGGGCATCCTTACCCAGAAGCTTCAGCGCGTTCCGGATGTTCTCCCCCGTGGTGCGGGATTCGTTTTCAAGCTTTATGACCTTTTCCGGCATACCCCGCTCGAGCAGCATCTCCTTCATGACCTCCGCCTCCGTGCGGGTGCGGCCGCGGGTCTTCCCGCCGCAGGGCATGACAACAGGACATCCCGTCTCCTTCCAGTATTCCACAGTCTTATCGATACGCCGTTTCAAGTCATCCGAAGGCGTGTTATCGGGGTTCAGCCTGTGTCCGAGCACGATGATCGCATCCGGCTTGAGCGTTTCCCCGTTTCCCTCGGCGCGGGCGATCATATCGTACAATCCGCCGTAGATCGCCGCCGACGCCGCGAACACATTTCCGTTTTCCTCCACCTTCTCTTTATCGCCCGGCCAGGAAGTAACAATGCCCCCCGCCTCACGCACAATGAGGGCGCCTGCGGCAATATCATACAGATAAAGGTGGAGCTCCAGGAAAGCATCATATCTGCCGCACGCCACGAAGCACAGGTCCAGCGCAGCGCTTCCCAGCCGCCTCATATCAGACAGAGCGGAGCGCATGGCAGGCAAAACATGCATCATGCGTTTTCCGGCATCCTCATGGCGGTGCGCGAACGACATTCCCACCACGGCATCCCTGAGGACAGGATTTCCGCTTGTATGCATCGGTTTCCCGTTCAGGCATGCCCCTTGGCCTTCCATGGCCGTATACATCTCATCAAGCGGCGGGCAGTATACACAGCCGGCTACGATCCTCCCCTGTGTTTCATAAGCTATGGACACGGTATACAGGGGAAGCCCTTTGACGAAGTTCGTGGTGCCGTCGATCGGATCGACGATCCACCGGCCGGTCCTGCCGCTCGTCTCAGATTCCTCTTCTCCCAGGAAACCGTCAGACGGATATCTTTCCAGCAGGAATGACCGGATCATCTCCTCGCTTTGCCTGTCGGCATCCGTAACATAATCATTCGCCGCTTTATGTTCCACCGAGAAGGACGGGATATCCTTTAAAAATGCCCCGGCTTTTTTCGCAGCCTCACACGCCGCATCCAGCCTATCCTGCCACTCAGACGCCATATGATCATCCCCAATCGTTTTGTATTGATAACAAACGAAGTATATACTATAATATGATATTATTATACACTCTCCCGGGAGGTCCAGGCAATATGAAGATCACCAGCTGGAATGTAAACGGGCTTCGTGCCTGTATCGATAAGGGATTTGCCGATTCCGTCAAAACGCTTAACGCGGATATCATTTGCCTGCAGGAAACGAAGCTGCAGAAGGAACAGTTTCCCGGCGCACCGGAAGGCTATCCATATGTCTACCTCAACTGCGCCGAAAAGAAGGGCTATTCGGGAACGGCGATCTTCTCGCGGACAGAGCCTCTTCACGTATCTTATGATATGGGCGTGGAAGAACACGATCACGAAGGCCGCATCATCTGCGCGGAATACCCTGCTTTTTTTCTGGTATGCTGCTACACCCCCAATTCTCAGAGAGAGCTCACCCGGCTTGATTACCGCATGCGCTGGGAAGACGATTTTCACGCTTATCTGAAAAGGCTTGATGAGACAAAGCCGGTCATCCTGTGCGGAGACCTGAATGTCGCCCATGAGGAGATCGACCTGAAGAACCCGAAGACGAACCACTTGAATGCCGGCTTCACCGACCAGGAGAGGGAAAAATTCACCCTGCTCCTCGCAGACGGCTTTGCCGATACCTGGCGCAGGCAGCACCCGGATACGGCAAACGTGTATTCCTGGTGGAGCTACATACGCAACGCCCGCGCCACGAACGCCGGCTGGCGCATAGATTACTTTGTGATCTCTGAAAGGCTCATGCCGCACGTCACCCGGACCGGTATCCACAATGAGATATTCGGTTCGGATCACTGTCCGGTGAGCCTTGAGACCGATATCTGTTAAACCCCGGGCTTGCCCGGTTCAGAATAACACTGCGGACAGCCGCAGTCCCGAAAGGTCGGTGCAGTCACCTTGGCAGAAGAAAAGAAAAATCCGTTCATTCATATCCCCTGGTGGGTCATATTAGCGGGTTTTATCATAAATCCCGGAGTAGGCTTCGGCCTGATCATCGCAAGGGCAACGGGCTTTACCCGCTGGCTGTACAAGATGTTCAGCAAAGCAAAGGTCGTGCGCCACAGGCAGGAGGCAAAGCGCTTCAACCGCTACATGGCCGTCATAGGTGACCGCGCCGTCATGCCCATAGAGCGTATCGCCGCAAGCTTAAGCATGGATATAGCAGCCTGTGAAAGAGACCTTGAGTATCTGATAGACAACGGTTATTACAACGGCGTTTGGACTCCCTATATCGACAAGGAACTGCACGCCTTTGTTCTGGACGCCGAATTCGCGCCGGAACCGCCCGAAAAAAAACCGCGCCACGCAAAAGAGGAACAGCCGCGTCCCGCTGTCCGTGCAGAGGAGCAGCCTGCACCCGGGGAGCAGCCTGACAGCCTGCCGGAAGCATACCGGCAGAAGCTCCGTGAGATCCGGCATGCAAATGACGTGATCGCCGATAAATACTGTTCCGATGCGATCGATCATATCGAAACGATCACCCGCAGCATATTCGAGCACGTGAACGAGCACCCGGAAAAGGAAAAGCAGATACAGTCCTTCATGAATTACTATCTGCCGGCTACCCTAAAGCTCCTCAATTCCTACGCGGAGCTGGAAAAGCAGCCCACCGCCGGGGAAAACATCGTGAAGTCCAAGGAGCGTATCGAAAAAACACTGGAAAGGCTTGTATATGCCTTTGACAGACAGCTCAACCAGCTGTTCGAATCTGAGGCGATGGATATCACCACCGACATAGACGTACTGGAAAAGATGATGGCAAAGGACGGCCTGGCAAACGATAAATACGTATTGCCGAAGCACTGACTTATCCGAAACAGGAAGACGGATCCGGAGCAGCAGCGCCAGTCCGGAAAGGAAGCAGGATGAATAAGATAAGCATAAAGCCCACAAATGATTTCTGCCCTCAGACACTTTTTCTTTACGGGACCTACGATGATGAAGGCAAGGCTGATTTCGGTCTTTTCTGCTGGTTCAGCTATATTTGGGACGGCGAGCTCGGCGTAATGGCCTGTATAGGCGGAGATAAGCTGACCAAAGAGAACATTCACAAGCGAAAGATGTTTTCCGCGAATCTGGTTACAGAGAAGCTGCTGCCGCTGGCTGATCATCTGGGGAACACATCCGGGTACAACCCGGAAAAGATGAAGCCGGACATGGAGATCGAGAACGGAAGGGTCCTTCCCGTCCCGATCATGACAGCTTCTCCCGTGATATACGAACTGGAAGTCAAGCAGTTTATCCCTCTCGACGACGGAGAAGTGATGCTCTGCCGCATTCGGAACGTGCTCCAGGATGATCTTCTGGCACAAGGCAGCGGCTCTTCATCCGAAAAGATGGATGCGATCGCACCGATCCATACAACCTGCAGCCGTTACTTCAGCTGGGAGGGAAAAGATCTTGGGGCATGGGGCGAACCTATGTCAAAAGTGAATTGATCCCGGCATTCCGATTTCACGGTCCCTTCCGGGAATGATCAGCAGAAGCTGACAGATCTCTTCAGATCTGTACACCTGGATAAAATGTTTCAAAGGCACACAAAACCGCTTTACTGCCCTATCCTGTTCTGATAAAATACGGGTAACGGATACCGCAGCGGATCAACGTGACTGCGAAACGAGGTGCCGCATATGCTGAAAAGAAAGATACGGGACTATATCCTCTCCCTTTCCGATATCTACAACACACATGACGATCATGCCAAAGGCAGGCTTGTAAGCCTGGGAAGCTCGCTCCTGACGGCTTTTTATAATGTCTTCATCACCGGTATTTTTTATACGGGCTTCCTATCCATGTACGATATATCCATAACGGATTTCGGCATCATCACATTTATCCCCTATATCGGCAATTGTTTCTCGGTATTCTCCGGCCTCGTGCTCAGACGCTTTAAAAAGCGAAAAAAAATACTGCTCATTGCCAAGATCTACTTTTACGCCATGTATATCCTGGCGACTACCCTCATGCCGCAATTCATACTGGAAAAGGCCGGGCGCATGTACGCCTTTATCATCATACTGTTCCTGGCCCATTCTGTTTACGCGCTGTTCAGCCCCGGGCTCACTACCTGGTTTTATAATTTTTATCCGATGGAGAACGAGCGCCGTACCCGATATATCGCGCTGAATCAGGTATTTTCTTCAATCACCTCCAGCCTGATACTGATCCTGTCCTCCTTCATCACGGATGCTGTAGCCGGTTCACCGTATCAGAAGACCATCATACTTTCGATGCGATACCTGGCCTTTATCCTGGTGCTGATCGATGTGTTCATACAATCCCGCGCCGCGGAATACCCATATCCGGAGAGCGCAAAGCTCAAGCTCCGCCAGGTATTCATACTCCCCTTCCGCTACAGGAAGTTCATGTACTGCATCGCTTTCATGTTCTTCTGGAATTTCCTTGCCAACTTCAACAACGGCCTGTGGAGCTACCATCTCCTGAACCACATGCATTTTCCTTATCTGTTGATCAACGCAATGTCGGTCATGTATACGTTTATCCTGATCTCCACCCAGGGCGTATGGCGCCGCATACTGCGCAGATACAGCTGGATCAAGACATTCGGGCTTACAAACCTGATATGGGTGCCCACAGAGATCCTGTACTTCTTTATGTCCGTTGACAGAGGCTGGATGTTCGTACCGCTTTCCTTTATCCAGAATCTGCTGTCGGTAGGGCTGAATCTCTCCTATGCAAACATACTGTACCTCAACCTCCCTCAGGAAGATTCCACGACGCATATCGCTTTCTATTCGATAGGCTGCAACCTGTTCGCCTTCCTCGGCCTCATGCTCGGCACCGCCGTCAGCTCTATCACAGGTGATACACCGGTAATGCTGCTCGGCATGCCCGTATACAGCGTACAGTACACCACACTCATGAGAGCCGCGGCCCAGCTGACAGTAGGACTCGTGCTCACACTCGGTTGGAAGTACTTTACCCCTGAAGCGGATATCGCAGAGATCGATAAGCAGGCATCCATCACCAGGGTCCACAGGGAGGCCACGCGCAAGGCGATCCGGCAGTTCATCGCAGCACACCGTTTTGCCCGAAGGAACAGCAAAAGGACAGGCGGTATCTGAACGAACAGAAAGGATGAAAAACATGAAAAAAACAGATTATGAGCATTTCAGCCGTTTCCTCATGCCCCACAGCATATGCGTAAAGGGTGAGGATATCTATTTCTGCGTCAAACGCGCCGACATGAAGCAAAACACATATCTGAACGATCTCTACCGTCTGCGTGACAAAAAAGCCGTAAGACTGACATCTCTCGGTGATATCGGCACATACAGGCTCACACAGAAAGGGATCATCTTCCATGCCTGCCGCACCAAAGCAGAAAAGGAAGCTGCCGAAAGCGGGAGACCCGTCACGGTCTTTTACATGCTCCCCTATGACGGCGGCGAAAGCGTACCCTTCCTGACGCTCGAACACAGGGTATCCGACCTTGTCATACTGGATGAAAACCGTTATGCCTTCATTGCCAATGAGGACCTGTTGCAAAACGCTCTGATCACCGAAGACGGCGAAAAAGCCGCGCAGGCTCTCAAGGACGAAAAGGACTACCACGTGATCGACGAGATCCCCTTCTATCTGAACGGAGCCGGGTTTACCAATAAAGTACGTTCCAGGCTGTTCCTTCTCTCCGACGGCAAAGAAACAGCTCTGACAGGTGAAGATGAGAACTGCACCCTTCTGTGCGTGAAGGACGGGCGTATGCTCATTGCGGTTACCGATCTCTCTTCCTCAAAAAGACCGATCAAGAACCGCCTCTACGATATCGATGTGCAGACCCATGTCAAAAAGGATATATCTTTTTCCGAAAACTGCCTGCATCAGAGCGCCATGCTGCTCAGTGACGGCCGCGTCATTTCATTCATTGATAAAGGCGACCGATTTGGGCTTAACCAAAACCCCTCTGTATGTATCTTTGACGGCTGCACCTGGAATATCGTTTATGATGAAGGACTATGCTCCTTCCACAACAGCGTCGGGAGCGACATAAAGGCAGAGGGGACCTGCCCCGGGATCGGAGTCCCGGAAAAGAACGGCATCTACTATACTCTGGATACCGTAAGTGACCATACCTCTCTGACAGGTATCGACCTGTATACCGGCGAGATCCGCCGCTTAGGGCCGCAGGACATGAACTTAACCTGCTTTGACCTATACAAGGATGGCTTCGTATTCATCGGTATGGGTGAAAACAGCGGCTGTGAACTGTACCGCCTGAGCAAAGACGGTGCAGCGGAAAGACTAACCGACTTTAATACCGCCTTGTGCGCAGAATACTCCTTTTCAAAGCCTGAGCGTCTGGATGTTGTCAACGAGCGCGGCACAAGGATAGAAGGGTGGGTCATAAAACCGGAAGGATACGAGGCCGGGAAGTCGTACCCCGCCATACTTGATATCCACGGCGGGCCCAAGACCGTTTACGGCTCCTGTTATTTCCATGAAATGCAGCTGTGGGCTGCAAGAGGCTTTTTCGTGTTCTTCTGCAATCCCACCGGCGGAGACGGACGCGGAAACGAATTTGCCGATATCCGCGGAGATTACGGCGGCCAGGATTACCGGGATATCATGCTGTTCACCGATAAGGTACTCGATACCTATCCCGATATCGATTTGAAACGCGTAGGCGTGACCGGCGGCAGTTACGGCGGTTTTATGACAAACTGGATCATCGGCCATACCGACAGGTTCGCCGCTGCCGCTTCCCAGCGCAGTATATCCAACTGGATCAGCTTCTGCAACACGAGTGATATCGGTTACTTCTTTGCCAGGGATCAGGTCGCCGGCGACCCATGGCTGAATCCGGAAAAGATGTGGGAGCAAAGCCCGCTCAAATATGCCGATAAAGCCATTACCCCCACCCTGTTCATCCATTCCGACGAAGACTATCGCTGCCCCCTGGAGCAGGGGCTGCAGATGTTCTCCGCTCTGGTGGACCGAGGCGTCCCGGCCCGGCTCTGCCTCTTCCACGGNNCTGTTCATCCATTCCGACGAAGACTACCGGTGTCCGCTCAGCGAAGGCATTCAGATGTTTACCGCGCTCAGGGATCATAATATCGAGGCGCGTATGTGCATCTTCAAAGGGGAAAACCACGAGCTCTCACGTTCCGGAAAGCCGGTGCACCGCGTACGCCGTCTGCGCGAGATAACGCAGTGGTTTGAAAAGTATCTGCAGCCAGCAAGCCAGCAGCAGTAAAATACAGTACAGTGAGCCCCTCCCGCAGGATCGGGAAGGGCTCCATTATCATTCCGCGATACGTGCTTTTCAGGAAGCAGACCCCTTACAGCGCCAAAGAGGCTTTTATCATATTAAAAAAGTTTAAATAATCAGCCTTGGAGCATCGGCAGCTTTGGTGCATCTTGTTATTTTGGCCAAATGTGATATACTATTATATTATATATGGAAATCTGCGTATTTTAAATATACTGAATACTCCTATAGAATTTGACCGGGAGGATTGTTTTCATGGCCAGAGATCGCCGCACATCCGGCAGCGGAAGTGTGCCCGAAATGGATTATTACGCTTATAAAAAACGCCGCGAGGAGATACTGCGGAGAAGGGCTGAAACAGGNNGGACGTACCTACGAGATGCCGATCGCTGCCGTAAGAGAAGACAGCCCCTCAAAGCCCGAAAAGCAGGCCGTATCGCAGGAAGAGATCACAAAAAGTGAAGAAAGCTCCACAAAGTCCGGTATCTTTTCTGCTGTGGGCAGGCTCGGAAGCGCTCTTCACCGAAATACACAAACAAC
>DBXA01000061.1:11291-12180 GCA_002309235.1 Christensenella sp. UBA1224
CGCAGACGAACCTGCCGACACCAACGCAGATACCTATCCGGAAGACGCAGATGCCGCGGATGCGGATTATCCATCCGAACCTTCCATACAGGAGCCGGATGACGATGGATCCGCAGATAACACCGGGGATGATGCGGAAGAATACAGCGGAGAAGAATACGAGACTGAGAGTACAAGCGAAAGCCCATTCGGCGCATTTGCCCGTTATACAGGTATCCTAATGGGGAAAGCTGCCCAGAAGATCAAGAACATCCGCAATAAGCACGCCGATGCCGATAGTGACGGTGAAACAGGCGAAGGATCGCAGACAGATGCTGAAGACCTCACTTCCGAAGAAGGCACCGACCTCTATGAAGATACCGATGCCTCAGACGAAGAGCCTTCCAATCGCACGGGCGGTCGTTTCTCCTCCCTCATCTCCCGGTTCAGAAGGAATGGGAAAGAAGAGGATCCGTACGATGAATACGCTGCAGATGATGAATATGCTGAAGAAAATGATATCGAGAATAGCACTGCTGGTGGCAATGATACTTTGAGCGAGGAAGCAGCACCGGACGATATCGATGCAGAACCATCCGTAAAAGAAGACGTATCCGATGCATATCATGATGGCTCCGAGGAGAACAACGGCGTCGCAAATGACCAAAGTGAAGAAGATGCCGGATCCATTGAGGCAGATGCCGATGAAGAAGAGCCGTTTGATGAAGACCCTGATGATCAAGAGGAGGAAAACAAGGGCCGTTTCTCCTTTGGGAAACTGACAGGCATGATCTCAGGGCTGTTCGGTGGCAGGAAACAAGAAGAGGACGACCTCTACGAAGAAAACGAGGGAGATCCCGCCGAGAACGATGACGACGAAGCCTTCGACGGACAGGATACCGAAGAGAAG
>DBXA01000061.1:12291-12737 GCA_002309235.1 Christensenella sp. UBA1224
TTCTCAAAGATGAAAGCTTTCACGAACAGGAAAAAGTCGGAAGAAGAAGATATATTCCCTTCCGGTGACGCAGACGACATACAACCGGCTGAAACGCCGGAATTCAAGGAGGAAACAAACATGGCCGAACAGGAAAACAGCAATAAACTTTCCGCTTTGCTGGCTCAGGAACTCGCAAACGAAGAACCGGTGCTCTCCAGGCGCGAAAGAAGGGCTTTGCAGGCCATGAAGCAGGCTGCCGAGTCTTCTGTCGAAACTGCAGAGGAACAAGTCGAAGAAACAGCAGAGCAATCTGCTGCTATTGCAGCAGAAACCAGCAATACGGTAGAGAAAACTGCCGAAGAAACCATAGAAGAAGCCAATAAGGCCATAGAAGAAGCAGAAGCGGCATTTTCCTCTGAAGCATCCGCTGCAGAGGATACCGCAGATGCCATAGTCGATGCCGC
>DBXA01000061.1:12774-12927 GCA_002309235.1 Christensenella sp. UBA1224
GGAAGCTGTCGATACCGCTGAAGAAGCGATCGATCCCGTAAAAGAGGATGCCGAAAAAACCACCGGTCTTTTCGGCAAAGAATCCCTTTTCTCCATAGGCAATGTTGCGGAGCCTACCAGAGAATTTAAGCCCGTCAGAGATCAGGATATCCC
>DBXA01000006.1:0-3904 GCA_002309235.1 Christensenella sp. UBA1224
AAAAGAGCGCGGCATGCGGAAGCTGATGTCCAGGAAGCGATGATTTACGCTTTTTACCTCAACGGTAAGGGTCCTGCCGTCCGATTCTTTCGTACTGCGTCCGTATCCCGTCATACTGCGCATAGGTATTTCTCCCCTTACTGCCGTTTATCATGATATTATATCACTTTCAGCGTGCTTATGCGCTTTTGTTTCTGTGAATTCTTCATGCCCTGCCGAGTCTTTTCATGAATTCGGCTTCGTCGATCACTTCCACGCCGAGCGCACGGGCTTTATCCAGCTTTGAGCCTGCTTTTTCCCCCGCTACGACAAAGCTCGTTTTGGAAGAAACGCTTCCAGAAGCGGAACCTCCCGCGGCGGCTACTGCCTCCTCCGCTTCTGTTCTCGAGAAATGCGTAAGCGTTCCCGTCACGACCACCTTCATACCCGCAAGAGGCAGAGCACCCTGCGGCTCCATGTCCCATACCGGCGCAACGCCGACCTCGAGAAGCTTATCTACCGCCAGGTTATTATCCGCATCTGCAAAGAACTCCGTAACGCTCGCCGCGACGATATCCCCGATATCCGAAACCTGCGTAAGCTCTTCGGCGGTCATATGCCTTACAGCCTCAAGCGACCCGGCCTTCGCTGCGATATCACGCGCTGTCTTTCTGCCGATATTCGGGATCCCTATCGCGAAAAGGAAGGCATCCAGCCGGCAATCCCGGCTCCTGTCAACGGCGTCTATGAGATTCTGCGCTTTTTTTGCGCCGAATCTGTCAAGAGACGCCAATTTATCCGCATCCAGCGTATACAGCTCCCAAGCTTCCGCGATGCCGAAGGATTCGACCAGCTGAGTGATGGTCTTTTCGGAAAGGGTCTCGATATCCATCGCGTCCCTGCCCGCAAAATGCGTAAGCCGCATGACCCTCTGGGGGATGCACCCGTCTCTGTTGGGGCAGAAAATGTGCGCGCCTCTTTCGACCAGCGCAGCGCCGCAGAAGGGACAGGTATCCGGCCTGACAGGGTCGCGCTCTCCCGGCACGAACTCATCCACCCTGCCCATGATCTCCGGTATCACCTCGTTGGAGCGGCGTACCCATACCTTTGCCCCTATCTTCACCCTTTTGCGCAGGATATCCCCCCAGTTATTGAGGGTCGCTCTCTGAACGGTCGCCCCGGCGATCTCCACCGGATCGAGATGCGCGAGCGGCGTGAGCTTTCCCGTGCGCCCGATCTCCCATGTGATATCCCTTAGCACGGAGACGGCTTCCTGCGCCTCGTATTTGAATGCGATCGCCCAGCGGGGAAACTTCTCGGTCGATCCGTACTGTCTCCTCAATTCAAAGGAATCGACCTTTATGATCGCCCCGTCGATCATGTAATCCAGTTCGCCCCGACTTTCCCCGATCTCGCGCACGCATGCTATCGCATCACGGATGTTGTCAGCGCGCCCCAGGTAGGAAGGCACGGGGAACCGGTTTTCCTTCAAAAAAGCATACATATCGTCGCTCGTGTCAAAAGAAACGCCTTCTATATACCCGACGTCGTAGAACACGGCATCCAGCTTTCTCTCCGCCGTGACGGCAGGATCCAGGTTGCGCAAGGCGCCGGCAGCGCCGTTTCTGGCATTTTTCAACGGCTCGGAAGCCGTTTTATTGTATTCTTCCAGCACGGACAGGCGCATATACGTTTCTCCGCGCACCTCCGCCTTTCCCTGATACGGTATCGTCAGCGGTATGGAACGGATGGTTTTCGCCTGCGGGAGTATCGCCTCTCCCACCTCTCCGTTCCCGCGGGTTGCGGCCTGAACGAGCACCCCGTTTTCATAGGTCAGGCAGATCGTAAGGCCATCGAATTTATGCTCTATGATATACCGCGGTTTCGGAAGGCCGCGGTCCCGGGCGAATCTTTCCGTCCGTTCCGCCCAGTCCAGCAGGGCCTGCTCCGTCTGGGCCTTGTCCATTGAGAGCATACGGTTGATATGCCTGTGCTGCTCAAAGGAAGAAAGAGGCTCCCCGCCGACGCGCATCGAAGGCGAACCGGGCAGCACCGTTCCCGTTTCAGCCTCGAGCGAACGCAGGCTGTCATACATTTTATCCCATTCGGCATCCGATATGATGGGATCATCCAGCACATAATACGCGTGCGCCGTTTCATTGAGCCGGTCTATCAGCTTCTGCATCTCCTGCGTCTTGTCCATCGAAACAGCCCTCTTTTACTTATTGATCTTTACCACCAGCGCCGTATCCGCCGGAAACACCTTTTCACCGCAGGAATCAAAGTTGATGACGACCCTCCTGGAGCCGTTCGATTCCCTGAGCTCTGTTACCGTGCCCTCGCGGAACTGCCTGTGCAGTACCCTGTCGCCGACAGAAAACAATTCCGTCCTCCTGGGAAGATCCCGCGCGGGGCTGCTCACGACCTCCTGTGTCTGCAGGCCGAAGCCTTTGCGGAGACCGGGTATGCCCAAAGCGCCCGGCATCTCCTGCGTGCTGCGGTGCGCGATCTTCGGAACGGAGACCTGCCCTCCTCCCGCAAAGCGCTGTTCAAACGAACGGCTTCCCGCAAGGCGCGAGTCATCCAGGAGACGGCGAGGTATCTCATCGATAAAGCGCGAACGCTCGTTCATGTTCCTCGAGCCGAAGAGCGTTCTTGACCGGGCATTGAGCAGGTACAGTTTCTTCATCGCCCTGGTAACGCCGACATAGCACAGACGCCGTTCCTCCTCCATGCGCGGTTCATCCATCGTGGAACGGGAGCTCGGGAATATCCCCTCCTCCATGCCGGCCATGAACACGACGGGGAACTCAAGGCCCTTTGCCGCATGCAGCGTCATGAGCGTCATACCGGTCCTTGCTCCCTGCATGGAATCCATATCGGTGACGAGGGCGACATTTTCCAGGAAACCTTCCAGCCCGCCCTCCGGGTTCGTCTGCTCGAACTGCTCGACAGACCCGCGGAATTCATCGATATTCTCGAGCCGCGTCTCGTTCTCATCCGTTTTTTCTTTCCTGTACTGCTCAGCATACCGCGTAATATCGATCACCTTGTCTGTGAGCTCGGTAACGCTCAGTTCGAACCGCAGCTCGAAAAGCTCCGTCAACTGGGAAGCGAAGCTGCCGAGCGCCAGCTTGTACTGGCGGGAGACATCGATATTCTCATAATCGAGTATTGCCGAAAAGAAGCTGATCCCTTCCTGCGCGGCGTGCTCGGATATCTTCCGGATCGTCCCTTCGCCGATGCCCCTTTTGGGCTCATTGATGATGCGCAGCACCGATACATCGTCCTCCGGATTCATGAGGATGCGCAGGTAGGCGACAAGGTCCTTTATCTCCTTGCGGTCATAGAAGCGCATGCCCCCGTATACGCTGTAGGGGATGCCCGAACGCACGAGCGCCTCTTCAATGACGCGGGATTGGGCATTCGTCCTGTAAAGGACAGCCATATCGCCATAGGTATAATCCTGCCTGCGCAGCGCGTTCGCCTGCATGCAGATCCACGAAGCCTCGTCCCTCTCATCCAGAGCCGTATAGACGTGTACCGGTTCCCCGGCGCCTGCCTCCGTCCAGAGGCTCTTTTCCTTCCTGCCCGTGTTATTGCGTATGATATGGTTGGCCGCCTCCAGGATATTCCCGTCGGAGCGATAGTTCTGCTCCAGCTTTACCGTCCGGCAGCCCTTGAAATCCTTTTCAAATTCCAGTATGTTCCGGATATCCGCACCGCGCCAGCCGTAGATGGACTGGTCGTCGTCGCCCACCACGCAGATATTGTGCTTTTCGTTTACCAGGAGCCTGATCAGCTGATACTGCGCCTGGTTCGTATCCTGATACTCATCCACCAGAATATTTGAGAACTTGCGGATGTAAGCCTGTCTCACGGGCGGGTTGTCCGAAAGGAGCTCCAGAGTCTTTACCAGCAGATC
>DBXA01000006.1:3953-5642 GCA_002309235.1 Christensenella sp. UBA1224
GCGATCTGGTCGTTCCTTTTTTCCGGCCTCTGGGCTCTGAGCCATTCATTTACGCCGATCAGTTTGTTCTTTCTGTCCGATATGATGGATTTGATAAGGCGCGCCGGCACTTCCTTATCGTTCAGGCCGATCTCCTGCTGGAGCCTCCTGATGACGGTCAGGGAGTCGCTTTCATCGTATATCGTAAACGATCTCTTGTACCCCAGCTTTTCGATATCGCGCCTCAGCATCCGCACGCAGCAGGAGTGGAACGTGGAGATCCATGCATCCTCTGCCGCCTCTCCGCACAGCGCCGTCACCCTTTCACGCATCTCGCGTGCCGCCTTGTTCGTAAACGTGATCGCGAGTATGGAACCCGCCGGCACCCCTTCTTCGATGAGCCGCGCGATCCTGTATGTGAGCATCCTTGTCTTTCCGCTGCCTGCGCCGGCGAGCACGAGCAGCGGCCCATCGCCATACGCGACTGCCTTCCTCTGCATCGGGTTCAGCCTGGAGAGATCGATCATAACGTATTTTCCCCCGTTTTATGTCCCGTTCCGCCCGAAGCGATATGCTGCTTTAGGCGATGCGGCATGCCTGCCTCCCATTGGGCGGGCGCGCCCCCAGAAAACATAAGGTAAAGTATTATACCATACCACATTTTAAGGATTCAATCATGCGCTTCTTTCCCGTATCCTCTTTCCGGCAGGGGCACGATGCACACCGCTCCCTTCACCTCTATCCTGTCCGCCTTCCGGTACCCCTTCCCTTCCGGCACGAGCAGCACCAGGTCACCGGACTTCTGCCCCGCCGCGAGTATCGCTCCGTCTTCGCACAGCGAAAAGTCCCTCGGATATGCGCACTCCAGCATGATATGCCCCTGCGGTGCCAGCCTTCCGCCCTCGTACCGGAAAGCCGCCAGAGAATCGTGCCCCCTGTTCGATACGTACACCATATCGCCCCGCGCCTTGATCGCCGCGGCCCAGCTCCCCGTGATCCCTTCCGGCAGCGTTCCCAGCGACTGCAGGATATCGAACCTTTCCCCGTTCCATTTGAGAAGCATGACCAGGTTCCCGAGCTCGCACGCCAGGCAGAAGATATCGCCCTCCAGCCGTATCATATGCCTCGGGCCGCATCCTTTCGGCATCAGGGATCTCGAAAACTCCTCAAAGAGCCCTTTTCCCCCGTCCGTCCGGTAGGTTATGACGGCGTCAAGGCCCAGGTCCACCGCGTGCACGAACCCGTTCTTTTCATCCGGCACGATGCAGTGCGCATGGGCCGTTATGCCCGGCAACCCGTGTCTGATCACCTGTACCGGGCTCAGCATGCCCCCATCGCTCCTGTAAACGGAAATGCTCCCCGCATCGTAATTCGCGGTCAATACGTATTCCCCGTACACGGCGAAGTGGCACGGCCCCTGCCCCTGCGCGCTGCAGGCGCTCACGCGCTTAAGCGATCCTGCATCGATGCAGGCGATGATCATGTCCTCCGGCCTCTCCGCGAGCTCCGTCCCGGTATAGATATACTTCCCGTCCCTGTCAAGGCACAGGTACGTGCTGTTCGCGATATCCCTCGTGGAACCCAAGATCTCCAGCTTCTCTCCCGTGCGCCTTACCTTCACGAGACCGGGGTTCCCGTCCGTATAACAGCCTATCATGTAATCCATGCGGCGTCCTTCCTCCTTTTCTCTTTTCCCGATCCGGATTTTAC
>DBXA01000157.1:0-254 GCA_002309235.1 Christensenella sp. UBA1224
GCGGTGAACTTGTAAGCGCCGTGGGAGGTGCCGATGGCGATGGCCAGGGAATCGACGCCGGTGCGGGAGACGAACTCTTCCACATCTTCCGGACGGGTGTAGGAGGAATCCTCAGCCTTGACCTTTACGTCATCCTCAACGCCGGCCAGGGTGCCCAGCTCGCCTTCTACCACTACGCCGTGGTCATGCGCGTACTCGACGACCTTGCGGGTGAGGGCGATGTTATCTTCGAAGGGCTTGGAGGAAGCGTCGAT
>DBXA01000157.1:275-482 GCA_002309235.1 Christensenella sp. UBA1224
GCAGCTCTTGCAGAGCTCGAAGGTATCGCCATGGTCCAGGTGGACGACGATGGGCAGGTCAAAGCCGGCAGACTCCTGCGCGTCCTCGATCGCGGCCTCAATGAGCTTCATCAGGTATACATGCTTGGCGTACTTGCGGGCGCCGGAGGAAACCTGCAGGATCAGGGGAGCCTTCTCCTCGATCGCGGCCTCGGTGATGCCCTGGAT
>DBXA01000157.1:507-5416 GCA_002309235.1 Christensenella sp. UBA1224
CCGCCGTCATAGGCCTTCTTAAACATCTCGGTGGAAGTAACTTTCGCCATGAAAACAACTCCTTTAACCTTTAATATCTCGGAAACGGTGCCTTCGGAAGGCCATCGCTTCTATCCAAACTCCATTATAGCGGGTGAAAGGGCCAAATTCAAGTAAAACATGTCGTAAACTGTGTTAAGAGCGGAAATAACCTCCAAACATCCCGTATACAGAACAATATTAAACTACTGGATTCATGTAAGTGGTCCAAGGGTTTCAGGTTCCTTACTGGAGCGAAACAAGCGGTATATAATACCTGCTCTCCTGTCAGGTGATCCGCAGGTGTATCCGGGCAGGGGAGCCAGTCGCATTTCCGCCAGACAAAGCGCAGCGAATGGTGACGGAGACCGTTTTTCCCTGCCACGCGCCGTTTACCCGGAAGATATGCCGCCCTTCGAATACGGAGCTGCCGATGTTCTCCCCGTTGGCATCGATGCGGGTCAGGCCGGTATGCCGTGTGTGGGTCTCATGCGCATCACCGCAGGTGAATTCATACTGTATCGTGTCTATACTCTGCGCGATCTCATAGGTGTTGTCCGGCCGGAGGGAAAAGGCGGCCGGGTCGAGCTGCACGGGCTTAATCACGCTCATGACGGCAAAGCGGCTGCCCGCGCGTATCTCCACTGTGCCGGAAGCGGGCGAGGAGGCGAGGAGATCCTTTCCGGAAAGGTCGTACACATTATCCTCCGCGCTGTCTTTTACGGTATCGATCCGGCAGATATGGACAGCCTCATCCCGCGCGAAGGGGATGATGCGGCCCCGCATTTCCGATGCCGTGCCTTCGCCTATGACCGCTTCCCCGATATCGTAGCAGTAGGCGCGGAACCTGTCCGGGTCGCCGACCGCGCCGTGGGCCTGGAGCCAGGCGAGCTCCGTGGAATAGGATGTGCTTTCCGGGTCGATCAGGTACACGAACATGTTTACCCGGGAGGAAGCGTACTGGGCGATATCGCTGGCGCGGTACATGGGCAGGAGGCCCATGTGATAGTACCATTTGCCCAGGTACGGGTCCAGATATCCCGGCAGCGGGTCATATTGCATAGAAAAGCCATTTTCTACGGACCATTTCCACATATTTGTCTTGTGCGCAGCGGGGTTGAAGCGGCAGATGAGGGTATCCTCGGCGGGATCTATGGTGATCACGGTATCCGCCCGGGCGAGGATGCGGCCCTGCACGGATAAAGCGGCTTCCAGACGGTATTTTCCGCGGGGGAGGGCATCGTAAGGCTGCCCGTTCTCATCGGTAAAGCCTATGCCGTCATCCAGCAGCATGCCGTGCGCCTTGTCCGTGCCGCTGATGATGATGGCTTTGAAGCCATCGTCCGTAAAGAAGCATTTGATGGTCGAATCCCGCATCGAGGCGTATGGGTCTGCCGGGTCTTTTACGAGCACTTCCGGAAAGCCGAAGGCCCTGAGCTTTTCGCGCCCGGGGTCCAGCTCTTCCGGGTATCCCGTAAGCTGCGGGTGATATAGGAACTGACGCATATCGTTCTTCCTGTCGGATGTGGTATGGCGGAGCAGCTTCCCTGCGGCGTCATACAGGCATACGCGGAAAGAGGCATCATCCGGCAGGGGCCCTCTCGGCAGTATGCGTCCTGAAACACAGAAGTGGCTTGCCGGGTCCACACGGCGGCAGCCGGAAGGAAAGTCTATGAGGATGGAGATCTCCTCTTGCATATCGCTTATCCTTTCTGCCATAAAGAAAACTGCCTCAGGCGCCTGCTTTCGGTGCCTGAGGCAGCTGCCTTCACAATTTGGTTCAGCCTTCGATCTTTTCGACAGGGGAATCCGCGGCATTCTTGCGCACGCTCTCCACGCCGTTGAGCACGCCGGGCTTCTGCTTATAGCTCTCGCTCACGGCGATGATCTGGCCGTTGCGGGCCTTCAGGCGGAAACGGAACTCGCCCCGCTTATCCACATATACTTCGAACTTGGGGCTTGAGGCCTTTTCGAAGCCTTCGATGGTCTGATCCTCAAGATTTGCCTCGGGGGCGTTCTTACGTACGCTCTCAATACCGTTCATGCAGGCGTCTTCGGATTTATAAACCTCGCTTACGGCGATGGTCTCTCCGTTGCCGGCCTTCAGGTGGAAGACAAAACCGGTCCTGGTGGGCTTAAAGATAAACTTTCCCATAGGAATGACCCCTTTCGGATTAAAATTCTTTTTTACGCGGCATCCCGCATGATTAGATTACCATATTTGCGCGTTTTTTTCAATACCTTAGGCATATTTTAGAACAGCGTGTGCAGGACTGCAGCGCCGTAGATATTGAAGGCGATGCCCCAGCCCATGAGAAGCAGGTCCTGTACATACAGCTTCTCTTTCCGGCGCAGCACATAGTACATGAGCGCCGGGATGAGATCGATCAGGTACCTGGTGCCGAACTGCCAGCCGCCCATGGTGCTGTGCAGCATCATCAGGTTAAAATGGAGGAAGAGGGAAAGGAGGAGCACGGCATCCGTGCCGTCTGTCTGCTTCCTGACCACGCGCCGTATGGTTTCGGCCAGTGATATGATATACGCGCTGTTGCACAGGTAAAAGGCGAAGCCGTAGGCCGGGTAGAACATGAGCCTGTGCTCCTCGATATACGGCAGGCGGAACACATTTTTGAGGTTCGTGAGGAAATGGCTGAAGGAGAGCATCACACCGCCTTCATCGGTGTATTCTATCAGATAATTGTGGCCGAATTCCAGGATATTCCCGAATCGCGCCCAGTTGTACAGGCCGTAGCCCGCCGCGATGAGCGCCGGCGCGATGAGGCATGGGATAGAAGCCAGAACGGCCCTGCCGGGCGAAGGGCAAACCCTGCGCTCTTCCCGGTATAGCCGCATGAGCACAAAGGGTACGTATACCGCCTGGAAGGGGCGGCAGCCCACCGCGCAGGCGATGAGGACCGGCCCCAGGAACAGCCTCCCGCGTGACAGGGGCTTTTCTTCCTCCTGCAGAGCGCGCAGGCAGCCCATCGTCAGGCAGAAGGAGGCGCCCTGCGCGATGTTCCACACCCCTCCGTAGAGCGATACCTCCAAAAGGTTGCAGCCGCACACCCAGAAAAAGCCGGTCAGCGCGGATGTCTCCGGGCTGCGGCCGCTCTTTCTGCAGATCTTATAGGCTAGTATGCCGCTTATGGCGAACAGCAGGCAGTTGACCAGCATACTGGGCGTATTTTCCCCGAAGAGGAACGTGAGGGGCAGCATGATGAGTGTCGGAAAGGGCGGAAAGCTCACGTAAACATTGCCGTTGTAATGGGCGAGCTCCAGGTAGCTGTAATCCCTGGGCAGGGATACACGGCCGCTCCGCCAGGCGAGCGCCTGCAGCGTATAGGAATCGTACGGGCTGTGGGCAAACAGATCCAGCCCCAGGAATGAGGCGAGCAGGAGATAGGTGAGGACCACGGCAAATATGCAGGCGATGATACCGCGCCTTTCCCGCGTGCGCATGTCCATAACCGTGCCTCCTTTCATATGAAACAGGTAGTATTATAGCATACGCGCCTGCAGGCGGAAAGCATGGCGGTACGGAATTTAACCTTGCGGCTATATAATACCGCCGTAAGGGGGATGATCTTATGAAGCGGAGCGAGCTGCCTCTGGATATCGGGTCCGGCGTATACTTAACGGGGCACTGCCAGGGCATCGCCGTGGATACGGAAAAGGGCTTTGTCTACTATTCCTTTACCACCTGCCTTGTCAAGACGGACATGCAGGGGCATCTGGTGGGTACCGTCGCGGGCCTCATAGGCCACATGGGCTGCATCTCCTTCTGCGAGGAGGATGGGCTCGTCTACGGCTCACTGGAGTATAAGAACGATTCGATCGGGAAGGGTATCCTGAAGGGTCTCGGTCTGCAGGGCGAGGTGAAGGATGCCTTTTACTGCGCCGTCTTTGATGCGGACCGCATCACAAGGCCGGGCATGGACGCCAGGGCGGACGGCGTCATGCGGGCGGCGTATCTGAGCGATGTGGTAAGGGATTACCTGTATGAGGAAAACGGCGTCAAGCACCGGTACGGCTGCTCCGGCATCGACGGGACGGCCATAGGCCCCCTGCCGGGCAGCGGCCCGGATGCGGAAAAGCGTGTGCTCATCGCCTACGGCATCTATTGCGATACCGGAAGGGATGATAACGATGACCAGGTCATACTCGCCTATGACAGAAGCGATATCGTGAAGTCGGCCCTGCCCCTCGACCAGGAGCATATGCATACATCCGGCCCCTCGGTGCCTCTTTGCAGGATGTTCGCCCGTACAGGCAACACCGACTGGGGCATACAGAACCTGGAATACGATAGGACCACGGGGGATTATATTGCGGCTGTGTACCCCGGCAAAAAGCCGATCTACGCCAATAAGCCCATGTATTTCTTCTCCGGCGCGGAGATGGGCCCGGGAGGCAGGCTGCGCGTGAGCGGCGTTTTGGATTTTCCGTACGGCTCCACAGGGGTCGCCTCACTGCCGGAGGGGCTGTACTATTTTTCGGAGGATGGCGGAAACAGGGAGAACGGCTGGTATACCCACGCGCACCTGTATGTGCGGGAAGGGAAAGGCTTCCTGCGCCTGTGAGCGGGAGAACAGGAGAAGAGCATGTTCATCAAACAGGGTTTCTTTATCAGGATAGAAGATACGGGCGAGGACGGGTGCCTGAGCGATAAGGCCATATTGGAGGCCATGGGCAATACGGCTACGCTGCACGCGGGCTCTGTGGGCCAGTCGCCGGAGGAATTGGATGCCGCAGGGCTCGCTTGGGTGATCACAAGCTGGAAGCTGCGCGTGCTGTCCAGGCCGCGGGTGTTCACATCCTTCAGCGTGGGCACATGGGTGCGGGAAATGAACCGCGTATTCGCCTACCGTGATTTTGAGGCGTATGATGAGGA
>DBXA01000157.1:5558-9782 GCA_002309235.1 Christensenella sp. UBA1224
GAGATCATGCGCTCCATGATCGACAGGAACGGCCATGTCCACAACAGCGTATACCTGGATATCGCCGCGGAGGCCCTGCCGGAAGAGAGCGGCCTCGCGTTTGAAAACGTGGAGATAAGCTTCAAAAAGGAGATCCGCCCGCGGGAAATCGTTATACTGGAATACGCGGCGTATGGGGAAGGGCATTGCGTCTTCATCCGGGATGGAGAGGATAAGACCCTCCATGCCATGATACTGCTCAGCTGACGCTGGGATGCGTGCCCGTTTGAAAAGAGATCGTACCGGAACGATGGCAGCGGCTTCTTTTTTACGGTCCGATACCGATGCCATGGCGAGATATAAGGCCCCTGGCCAACCTGATATTGAGGATTTAGGGCACGAAACCGGAGGAATGATGCTGTGTCGGAAAGCTTCCGGGCACTGCCACAAGCGGGATTTGTGTTAAATTTTTGAGAAAGTCCAAAACGATGTTAGGTTTTGGGCTCTTTATGTATCTTTATATTATAGAAGGGTCAATGGAGACGAAAAGGTCGATCCGGATATCGTGTAAGAGGTCAGTTGCCTGTAAGTCAGAGGAGAGGTGGACAGCAGAGATGAAAAAGTGGTATCCTTCTAATATGTAAAGATATATACAGAACGGAAGGCTGATAAGTTTAAAACGCTAAAGGGCACTGCAAAGTAAGCATGTTTGATAAAGAAAAGTTCATAAGTGGTTAATATGAACTATATGGAAGATAGGCGGAACAAGAGAATGGAGGGGACAATATGAAGAAAATAAGAACAAAGGGTGCAGCAGCTATGGTATTTCTGTCTGCGATAGCTATCCTGCTTCTTTTGCCTGCGGTTCTTGCAGATGAAACGACCGATTTTGTTTTTATGCCTCATGAGATAACCGTAGGGAGAGGTGAGTATGTACGTATCTTTTATTCGCCAAGACTCTATACAGTTAATATCAGCTGCGATGATCCAAGCGCGATGCGTGATATTGGTATGGGCAGCTATTTTGATGTCTGGGAGCAGGAGCACAGATATCGAAAGATATCTATGCTGAATAACGGTACATACACTCTGACAGTGACGGATAATGCGGATAATTCATATGTAATAATCGTTACAGTAGTGGATCCTCCGACCTCGATTACGGTGGCGCAATCGGATTATTGTGTTGTCGTTGGACAGACGATCGACCTTGGCCTGGATATTGCAGGCGGTGTACTATATGATTCACCATATCAAAGCCAAACTGCGTTATATGGAAGCTTCAGCAGCGATTATGGCTCATTTACGGGAGTAAAACCGGGATACCAAACGTTCAATCTGAAATTGGGTATTATGTCTATGGGCAGTTTTAATATCCTGGTAGTCGAAGAAACCGAAAACGTAAAGCTGTCTGCTGACAATGACCGTAGCGCGATGGGTTATCGTCTGCCGTTTCGGGTAACAGACGGTTCCGGGAATGAGGTGATCGCCCGCGTAGAGATCACAGAGGGAAGCGAGTGCGCAACATATCACCGCAACGGAACATGGTGCTTTCTGGATCCCATACAGCCGGGGCTTGTCACTATAACTGCGTATGGAACGGATGGGAGTACGGATTCGCTTACGATTCGCATTTATCCGGCTCCGGAGTCTTTTACGGCTGATGTTCCATCGGACACTATTGCGGCAGGTGAGAAAATGCAGATCTCTGTCACGATGCCGGAAGGTTATTGGTATCCGCCGAGTTTTTATATTCACGATCAGACACCTTCCGATCCTGAGATCAACGGTCCTGTCGCAAGCGTATCGGATGATGGCGTGATAACAGGACTTATGCCCGGGACCTGCACACTTCAGGTTTCTTGCGGCAGCTTGAAGTATGAATTCGATCTGTGCGTTACCGACAGTGATGGTTCCCTGGTCATTACGCGTCCGACGTACTACTTCCCCTGGACCGAGCAGTTTCAGTTATCAGTCGATACAAAAGACGGCAGAAATATCCCTGCGGTTTTCAAAAGCAGCAATTCAGGCTTTAACATCGATATGAACGGCGTATTGACAGCTGCAGAGCCAAACAGATCCGCGAAGATCAGCGTCATAACCGGGGAAGGCTATACGTATTCCTTCAGTATCCAATCGGTCGAGGTTCCGACAGTGCTGATCCCGGATAAGGAAGAACTCATTCTGCCCCTGAATGTTTCCACGATGTTTTTCTGGGAGTGCCATATAACCTCTGATGTGGAAGTGCGGGAACAGGATCTCGTCCTGTGCAGCGGCGACGAGAGCATACTGACTATAAATGATACGACTTTGGTTCCGTATAAAAAAACCGGTTCGACCGTACTTACCGTCTGGAGCCGCTATGGTGATGCGCACTGTGAGATCCCTGTTACCGTGACAGAACCCACGGATACGCTGTACGTTGACGGGAAAACGAGCCTTATGATGGCCGTGCCAAGTAATACATATACCAATCTTCCTGTCGTTACCGATTATTACGGAAATCCGGTCAGCGTGAAATGGAGCATCACATCTGAAAGCAGTGGCAGCGGAAGCGCCCACTGCGTGCAGCTGCAGAACAATCAGCGGATCAAATGCTTATCGGGCGGCGGTTCGGCGGTCCTGACCGCGGTCTCTGTGAAAACCGGATCAACCTTCAAACTGAGTATCTTCACATACATCCGCTCCGAAAAATGCAGCTTAACTCCGACGGAAACAACGATACATACAGGTGAAACGTCGTATCTGTATCTGCATTGGCCTGCGGGAAGCAACGGGGCGGCGCTGGAACGCGGTGATGTGAGCTTTACACTGACCGGTGATACGGACTCGGTGGAAATGGAAGACAAGTTCAGCAATATGATGCTGAAGGGACTGGCTCCCGGTACAGTCAGGCTCACGGCAAAACTGTATAACGGCTTCACAGCGAGCGCCGTTGTGCATGTTGTGATTTACCCGGGCTGTGAGAACGGTCACGACCCGATCTGGAGTGTTGTAAGAAATCCCGATCCGTCGTCAAACGGCGTCCGTGAACAGAAGTGCAGCCGCTGCGGTCTGGAGTTGGGCAGCGAAGTGATACCTTGTACCGGCGTGCTTTCTTTCAGCGATTCAGATTATTACGTCTATCTGGATGGGGACGATGATACCGTATGGCTCGGCACGACGCTGGACGGCGATAAGAAAAATTCCTTTACGTGGACTTCTTCCGATCCGGAAACTGTAATTGTTTCGGCAAACAAAGTGACAGGCCTGAAGCCCGGCATTGCTTACATCACGGTGACAAAGGGAGACTGTGAACCGGCTGTATGCTGTGTACATGTGGTTGACCGCAGGGAATTGCATTTTCCGTCAGGTCTTCAGATCATAGAAGACGAGGCGTTTGCCGGCAATATCTGCAGCTACGCAGTGCTGCCGCAGGGAGTAAAGACCATCGGCAGTCAGGCATTTGCGCATTGTACGCGCCTGAAAGAGATCGTTATCCCGGAAAGTGTCTTTTCTATCGCGGAAGATGCTTTTATGGATTGCCCGCAACTGACGATCCGCTGCAGCGCCGGAAGCTATGCCGACGAGTATGCGGAGGCGCATGGTATAACGACTGTGCACTGAGCAGCGACATAGTATTTGGAGAGGATGGTTTACTTTTGATATTGATGGCGGGGAGGAAAACAGTAACGAGCAGAGAACGAACAGAGAATAGTGAATGATAAACCAACAAGCGTCATCAGTGCCACAAGTGTCATAAACGTTGAGATCTCAACAAAAAAAGCATGACACTTCTGGAATCGGAAGTGTCATAAGCGTCATAGCCGATGAAGCCAAACGAAGGTGAATGACCGGATAACGGTTTTCTGTACGGGATCATGTGGGCTAAGACCGTTATCCGGCGTTTGCTGTTTCAGCCGTGCTGTCGCCGCTGCTCACCATACTCGGGTACTTGTTATGGCATTTACCATATCTTAACAATTAGGGAGAGTAACAGTGGTATGGAAGAAAGCGGAAAGCGCGGCCTTTTAAACCCGGCATGACACTTGCGTTTATAGAAGTTACATGGAAATTTTGCCTGAATTTCAGCATTTATGTCACTTGTGACACTTGTGACGCTTGTGATGCGTATACATGGGTTTTATGTAATATAACATAACCGCTGCCCGGAAAATGATTGACATGCCTCCTTTTTGGCGCTATACTTATCGCAACCTTTTGAATGAAGGCGGAACATGCCGCACCGGGACCACTCACAGAGAG
>DBXA01000056.1 GCA_002309235.1 Christensenella sp. UBA1224
GAGGTGACCGTGACTTACCACCTCACCTATACGGATGAACCGTATGTGGTGGAATATGTCAGCTATGACCGCGACTATTACGCGATCCGCAAGGAAGGCGTAACGCTGTTCCTGATCCGCAAGGAGAAGGTACAAAATGTCATAGATACGGCGGAGAGTTACCGCCAGGGCACTTATACCGGCGCCAATGATACCTACGAATACTGATAAGCTCAATTCTCGGCAGGGCTGCATCCGCAGCCCTGTTTTTTACCTTCTGTGCGTGCTTGCAGAATTAACAGGTATATCTTATGGTTGTTACGGGAATAAATAGCAGGAGGGCTCAGTATGAGGGAACTGCTGGAGCTGATATTGATTTTTGCCCGCATAGGCGCTGTCACATTCGGAGGCGGCTATGCGATGCTTCCTATCCTTCGGCGTGAACTGGTTGAAAAACGCGGCTGGACGACTGATGAGGAGCTCATGGATTATTACGCGATCGGGCAGTGCACTCCGGGCATCATAGCCGTGAATACAGCCACTTTTATAGGGCTCAAGCGCAAGGGCATCCCGGGCGGGATCGCGGCAACGATCGGCATCGTGCTTCCGAGTATCGTGATCATCTCGATCATCGCGGCGTTCATCAATAATTTCGCGGAATATGCGGTAGTGCGCAATGCTTTCGCGGGAATCCGCGTATGTGTGTGCGTGCTTATCGTGAGCGCCGTTGTGAAGCTCTGGAAAAAGAGCGTCACGGATGCTCTCACGCTTGCGATATTCGCGATCGTTTTCCTCGTGAGCGTGTTTTTTGATGTATCGCCGGTGCTGCTTGTGCTCATAAGCGCGGCAGTCGGCATACTCCTTCAGGCAGGAAAGGCGGTGAAAGCGAAATGATCCTGTTCCAGCTCTTTTATGAATTCATGAAGACCGGTCTTTTCGCCGTAGGCGGCGGTATGGCCACATTGCCGTTCCTGTACAGTATGTCTGAAAGATTCGGCTGGTTTACTTCTTCCGATGTCGCCGATATGCTCGCCGTTTCGGAATCCACACCGGGGCCTATCGGTGTGAATATGGCGACCTACGTCGGCTTTACACTCAAGGGCATCCCCGGTGCGGTCATAGCGACGGCGGGCCTCGTACTGCCTTCACTGGTCGTGATCTGTATCGTTTCTTACTTTCTGAGGGCGTTCAGGGATAATAAATACGTGAACTCGGTGTTTTACACGCTGCGCCCGGTATCGACGGGGCTGATCGCTGCGGCAGGCGTTTCTGTCATCATGACCTGCATGGTGGATCTCGCGGCTTTCCGCGGATCACATCTCTTTACGGATCTTATCGACCTCAAGGCGTTGGCACTCGCTGCCGTGCTCGTCGTACTCATGAATTTTGTGAAGCCCTTGAAAAAGCTGCATCCGGTCGTGTTCATCGCCTTTTCGGCGATCGTGGGGATCCTTTTCGGCTTTGCGGGGTAGTATATATCCGAAATAAATAAAACAACTGCCGAAGAGATCAGATGATACAATCGGCAGTTGTTTTGTTACGTAATAACTGACATCCGGGTCAAACTCGAAGAACGTATGATTGGGATCGCTGCGGGTACAATAACCGTGCCCGTTCGTCACGGCTTTGAATAACTGTCATTTCCCGGCTGAGTCTTCAGCGTTGATCCCTTCTGTATCCGGAGTCTTCGACAGATACAGGGTCATACCGGAAGAATCCATGAAAAGCATATCTTTTTCCCGGTCATAGCCAATGGGGAAGCCCAAGCCCTGTTCGGAAACACGCAGCCTTCCATCGAGGATCTCCCAGTTTAATGCGTAAGTCTCCTGGCCGGCGATCACGAGCGTACAGCCGCCATCCGGGTCAAAGACCAGGTCCACATTGATCCCGTATTCTGAAACGTCATAAAGCTCGCCTTCGGTGAGGAACCCCGCTGCTGTCCAGTGACCTGTAATATCTTCAGCGGTGATGGGACTTCCTTCCCCGGCATCGTTTTTTGAAAGGTACATGACCATCGGCACGCCGTATTCAACGATATCTTTGGCGAGCATGCCGTCCGTATACCGGTATTCCTCTGTGTATCCGTTTGCTTCTGTTATCAGGACGCCGTCCCGGATCTCCCATGTACCGGACGCCGTTCCCGCTGCCGCATCCATGGTAAAGGTTCCGTCATCGGAAAAAGTAAACAGGAGAATGATGCCGGTCTGCAGACCGGGCTGTACGGTATCCTCCCAGGCGACCCGGTCGACGGTCCACCGTCCGGGTATCATGTCGGCGGTAAGCGTCTCTTCCTCCGCAGCGGCAGCGGCTTGTATGAGCAGGCAGAGAGCCAGCAGGAGCAAAAAGGCTGTTTTCATTCGCATATTCCTTCCTTCTTCTGATCGGTGTTGTATGTATTCGTTTATGTGCACTGCATGGTGCAGACACGGTCTGCGGAAAACATGGCCTGGACGACCGGCAGAAGGCCGGTGAAGTCATCCCGAATGACGACGGACAGGCTGCGAATCTCATCCCAACTGTCTTTGGCGCAGATATCCCTGACTGCGAATACGCGCATGCCCGCCTCGGAAGCGCTTTTTACGGCGTACAGGGCATCCTCAAAGACTACTGTATCATCTGCCGGGATGCCGAGCAAGCCGGCAACGCGGGGAAAATAGCCCGGGGCACTTTTGGGCATGCCCACGGTATCTTCGGATATGATGAATTCCATATAATCCGCTATCCCATGATGCTCGAGGGCCCGGCGGGCGATATCGGCAGGCGTTGCAGTCGCCACGCACATTTTTACGCCATGGGCTTTGAGCATTGCGAGAAAGGGGAGGACCCCCTTCTTCTTTTCTATGCGTGAACGATAGATGGGATCCAGGTATTCCTCATATTCCCGGATGATCGCAGCGTAGTCCATACCGAGCTCGGGGTGAAGGGCGGCGAAAAGCCTGGCCGCCTTGTGTGAAGAGGTCTCTATCTCGCGTCCCTTGAGCTCTTCCGGCATAGGGATCGAATGCCTTTCGCAAAAGGCGTAGTTTTGCTTGCGCCATTCCAGCATGCTCTCAAGAAGTGTACCGTCCATATCGAATATGGCGCCTTTGAATCCGGCCATCGTATAACCTCGCTTCTGTCAGGATCTGAGTGATTCTTCCGCCTGCCTGAGTGCTCCCTCTGCGTTTGCTGCCGAGCCCTGTGCGAATTCGGGCCTGCCGCCGCCTTTGCCGCCGTTGGCTTTCGCGGCGGAAGAGAGGAGGCTTCCGACATTCTGCGTACAGTTTCCGCCGCGGACAAATACCAGAAGGCTTGAACTGTCTGTTTCGGAGGCGCACAGCACATAGGCGTCATGATCGGCGGCGAAAGCGCCGGCCGCATCGCGCAATGCTTCGACGTCTTCGCCGTTGAAGATGCAGGTGTAAATGCTTCGGCCGTCGGCGGATACGGAAGGCGTGCATTTTTCAAGCTCGAGGAGTATCAGCTTTCTGCGCAGATCGCGTATATCGGAGGAAAGCTCCGCGCACTTTTCCCTGAGACGCGAGACTGCCGCCGGCAGGTCGCTCCAGGAAGAGGAAAGCGTGTTCGCTGCCTTCAGCGCGGCGTCTGTCTTTGATCGGTTATCGCGGACAGCGCGCATGCCGGCGAGAAAGGAGACGCGCATTTTTCCCCTGGCGGGTTTTGTGTCGATGATCCGCATACAGCCGACTTCACCCGTACGCAGAGGATGTGTCCCGCCGCAGGCACAGTATTCATCCGGCGCGATCCAGACGACGCGGATATGCTCATCCACTGTCGGAGCTTTGCGCATGGGAAGGGTCTCAAGCTCTTCAGGGGATGGGAACCAGCACTTGATCGGCTCGTCTTGCGTGATCCAATCGTTGACCTCTTCCTCAAGGGCGATGATCTCGTCTTCGGAAAGATGAGTCCTGCCGTCGGGGAAGGTAACGTCTATGGTGGAGATATCGCCGCTGATATGAAGACCGTGGGTGAAAGCACCGTAGTGCACGTACAGAAGGTGTGCCAGCATATGATCTGCGCAATGCTGCTGCATATGGTCGCGCCTTCGCACAGGGTCGATCTCACAGTGTACCTTTTCTCCGGCTTCCAGTTCACCCTCGATCGTGTGTACTACATCGCCGTCGACGGAATCCACGTCGATGACCTTCCGCCCGTTGATGGTGCCGGTATCGTAAGGCTGCCCGCCGCTTGTCGGATAGAAAGCCGTCCTGTCGAGCCATATCTGTGTTTTTTCTGAAGACGGCACAGCCTTTGTGACAACTGCATCAAAGGAAAGGAGGCGGGCATCCTCATAGTAAAGACGTTCTGTCATTTTGTTCTCACCTCTGTCTGATAGGTTTATGATACGACATGAAAGGCTGCGTTGCAAGAGGAATATGCTTTTTTCTCTCATATCGTTTACAGCTGTACGCTTGTACACGCTGCCGGTTTGTGTTATCTTACCGTATATGTCAGGTAAGAAGGTGCTGCATATGAGAAGAAGGATCGCGTTGTGCATACTGCTTGCGGTATGCTTTGCTATATTTCCTGCCTTTGGGGAAGAGGGCTTTACGGCAGAAGCGGAATTGAAAGGCTTTTCGGGTTTTGTCGAAGAGGGGAGCGGTATGACCGTGACAGGCGATATCACCTCGAAACAGCCCATCAGATCTGTCCATGCCGAGTTGTATGACAGGCGGGCTCTGGAAACGGAAAGCGAATATGATTGGTACAGCGAAGGCAGCGATGAATTTTCCGTACCCGCATATTCGATATTCAGACATCTCCTGAAGAGCGTGACACCCGGTGAAAAGCATATCACCGTCACTGCATTCGGCGATAACGGCTCCTGTACGCTGCTCGATAATGACCTGTACTTTGCGGGTGACGCAAAACCTGCTGCAAATATTACAATCGAATGTGAGATAACCTGCAGCGATGAGCGCCCGTGGATCTGGACAGACCAGAAGCTTTGGTCCGGCTGGGAGAGCGCAGGTGTATCTGATCTCTTGAAGATCGAACTGCCTGCGGACAAAAAAGGAGAAGGCATCACCATTATCTGGCGTGAAGCGCCGGAACGTGCTATGATCACATTTTATAATAAATACGGCCGAATTCTGGAGTCTGTCCAGCAGTCGGAATCATTTTGCCCGATAAATGCGTATTACGATATGCCTGCCGGAACGGCGTCCCTGACAATCATGGCGCCGAAGGGCACTTTTATCGAAGAGCTGCTCGTCTATGAGAAGGGCAGGGTTTCCGAGGTCGTCGAAAAGTGGGAAAAAACGCCGGAAAAGATGGACCTCATGCTGATCCCGACGCACCAGGACGATGAACACCTGTTCTTCGGAGCACTGATCGAAAAGTATTCAGGCACAAAGGATTTAGGTGTTCTGTATATGGTAGATTGCGGTCATGACAGGTATCTGGAGGCGCTGGACGGTCTTTGGTCAGCGGGACTCAGGACTTATCCCGTCTTCATGGGTTATCTCGATGCGATTCCCGGAGGCCGCAGAGGAGCTTATTCCCGCTGGGGCGGCAAGGAAGCTGTCGTAGAGAGTATCGTTGAACAGCTGCGCAAATACCGGCCGGAGGTCGTTGTGACGCATGACCTGGAGGGCGAATACGGCCATTTCCAGCATATCATAACGGCGGAAAGCGTGATAGAGGCGGTCAAAGCAGCCGGGGATCCTTCCATGTATCCGGAAAGTGCTGAAAAGTATGACGCCTGGCAGGTGAAAAAGCTGTATATCCATTTATACGGGGAGAATGTTGTCAGGTTTGACTGGAACGCCCCTCTGGAAGGATACGGCGGCATGACGGGGCTTGAAGCGGTGCATATGTGCTACAATAAGCACCGTTCCCAGCAGAGATTCGTATCCTTCCGGCTGGCTACTCTGTACACGTGCGAGGAATTCGGGCTGTATTATTCCGCGATCGGCCCGGATAAGCTTCACAACGATCTTTTTGAGAAGCTGGAGTAGGATGATTTGACAGATCCGCATAAATGACGAACATATGAAAAGGAGGCATGACGTGAAGATCATGCCTCCTTTTTGAACTGCTTGGATGCGAACCCGTCAAAAGGACGGTTTATCAGGTTATTCCTCTGAATTTTCGTCTTCTTCATCCCGGATTGGCTCGGCATGAACGGTAAGCCGTCTGACGCGTAGGTTCTGCGTCTTTGTGACGGTCACTGTGAGATTCCGCCAGGTGAAGCTGTCGCCTTCCTTTGGGTAATCGTTCAGCATTTCGATGGCCCAGCCGCCTATCGTGGTGTTTTCGAATTCCTCCGTATCCCTGTCGTCGAGTCCGAGCTCATCAAACAGGTCGTCCAGGCGCATATCACCGTCGACATCATAATCCGTATCGTTCAGCTTGCTGATCTCGTTTTCGATAACGTCTGTCTCATCCCAAATCTCGCCTACCAGCTGTTCCAACACATCTTCCATCGTAAGCACGCCCATGGTCCCGCCGTATTCATCCGTTACGACCACCATATGGCTCTTTTCCCTTTTCATTTCAGCCAAGACATCCGGAAGGGGCATGGCGCGGTGCACATAATGGACCGGCATCAGAAGGGGACGTATCTCGGAAGCCAGGTCTGAGACCTGACTGCTCCCGCCCAGGCTGCGCCTGAGCAGGCTGTTGATATGCAGTATGCCTATCATATGGTCGATGGTACCCTGGTATACCGGTATGCGGGAGTACCCGCTGTCGATGACCTTGTCGATATCCTTTTCCGTGATATCGTCGATATCGAGAGCGATCGTGTCTACGCGGGGGGTGATGACTTCGTATGCCAGAACATCGTCAAAATCCAATGCGCTCTGCAGAAGGTCCGAGCGCTCTTCGTCGATAACGCCTTCATCCTCGGCATTTTCGATGAGGAGCTCCAGGTCGTCCTCCGTAACGGCGGGAGCATCGCTCCGGTTGCGGCGCCAGAGGCGCGCGATGCGGTCCACGAGCCATCCTGCAGCCTTCGTGAAAGGCCTGAACAGCGTGCATATCCACTTGAGCGGTAACGAAAGGAAGCCGGATGCCCTTTCGGGGTTCGAGGTGGCTATCATCTTAGGTGTCGTCTCACCGAAGATAAGGAGGAGCACGGTCATCACGATCGTTGCGATATATGCATACCCATCGCCGAGGAGCTCCAGCACGATCAGCGTCGCTACAGAAGATGAGGCGATGTTGACCAGGTTATTGCCCAGAAGTATCGCGATCAGTGCGCTCGTATAATCTTCCTTGAGCGCAAGGGCGTATTTATCCTTCTTTTTGCCGGTCTCTTCTGCCCTGTGACGAAGCTTGATATCAGACGCGGCCGCGTAAGCGGATTCAGAGCCGGAAAAGAAGGCGGAGAAGAAGATCAGGATGATAATCGTCAGGAAGTATACCGTAAGCATTATTGCGCTGCACCCCTTTCGGCATCCTTCTCGTCATAGATCTCTCCGACCAGCTCTTCCAGCACATCCTCGACTGTCACGATGCCGAGCACATGGCCCGTATCGTCCACGACGATGGACATATGCGCGCGGGCATTGCTCATGTCGGGCAGGAGCTCGTCAATGGGCATATTGGCGCGGATGTAGTGGGCGGGTGTCATAAGGGTGCGCAGGCGCGTATCTTCACCGTTGCGGGAGGCTATGAGGAATTTCCTCGTGATGAGGACTCCTATTGGCCTGTCGCTGCGGTCTGTGACCGGTACGCGGGAATGCCTGTCCTTGCGAATGAATTCCACCATCTCATCATAGGTGGTGTTGACGCGAAGCCTTGTGGTCTTTTCCCAGGGGGTGAGGATATCCTTTGCCGTTGTATCGGCAAATTCAAAGGCGCTCTGTACGAGCTCGCCTTCTCCTTCATCGAGTGCGCCATCTTCTACGACGTTGTCGATGATATCCTGCAGCTCATCCTCTGTGTAAGTAGGTTCTTCCGCGTCTTTTTTAAAACGGCGGCTCAGGAAACGTGAAAGCGCCGTAAAGGCAAAGGAAACGGGCGTGAGCAATCTCATCAGAAAGATGAGGGAGCCCGCGGCGGCAAGTGAAAACTCCTCGCTCATGTCCTTCGCAAAGGCTTTGGGAAGCATCTCACCAATGAGGAACAGTATGAATGTGGTAACAAAGGTGGAAGCAGTCACGGCAGCATTGCCCCAGGTCCTTGCGACGATCAGCGTGGCAAGGGTAGCAGCGCCTATGTGCATGATATTATTGCCGATCAGGATGGTGGAAAGAGCTTTTTCAAAATGATCCAGGATATAAAGCGCCTTTTTTGCCCTTCTGTCGCCGTCGTCCGCGCGTGACATGAGGCGAATGCGGCTTACGGATGTGAAAGCGATCTCCGTAGCAGCAAAATAGGAACTGGCCAGTATGAATATGATGTAGAGCAGTATAGATCGGTAAGGTCCGTCGTCCATTTGAGGACATGTCTCCCTTCATTTTTGTAATGTATACAAGTATATACGATATCCGTGAAAAATGCAAGGGAACCGGAACCCGGCAAGAGAAGTCAAATAAACAAATCTGCAAAGTATTTCATGGAAGAATATGTTATAATAGAAAAAACACGTCCCTAAGGAGGATCTATGTCGGCGTTTACTCCGAGAGTCAGGGAGCCAGCCTTTATTCTGGATGTGGCCATGACGACACTTAAGATAGCTTTCTTTTCGCTGCTGATCATAGCCGTGACAGGATCAGGGCTTCTTCTGGGCGTTGCGAAGGCCTGGATAGAGACATCGCCGGAATTGGATATTTCCGTATTCGATTCCCAGGCGAAGACGACTTTTATCTATGACAGGTACGGCAAGCTCATCACCGATTACAAGGGTACGGAAAACCGTGTGGACGTGACTTGGGATGATGTGCCGGATGACCTCCGGTATGCTATCATCGCGGTCGAGGACCAGCGCTTCTATACACATAACGGCGTGGATGCCAAACGCATCGCGGGCGCCTTTATTTCCAACATACTCAATTCCGGCTCACAGGGCGGTTCGACCATCACGCAGCAGCTGATCAAGCTGACCATGCTGACGAGCGAGCAGACCTACAAACGGAAGCTCCAGGAGGCATACCTCGCGCTGCAGCTCGAACAGGTGCTCTCCAAGGACGAGATACTTCTCCAGTATATGAACACCATATACATGGGTGGCTCGGATTACGGCGTACAGGTGGCAGCGCAGGATTATTTCGGCAAGAATGTGAAAGATCTTTCGCTCCGCGAATGCGCGATGCTGGCCCGTATCATAAAAAACCCTTATAAATACAATCCGCGCAAGAATTATTACGACAGGGAGACGCCCGAGGTATCAGAGGAAGGCGCCGAATATGTGCTCGGTCTCATGCATGCGCAGGGCTATCTCTCGGACGCGCGCTATCACGAGGCGATGGGGGACTCCCTGCATGTGCTCAAGTCTTCCGCCATCTCTTCCAATACGATGTACGATAACGCTTACTACGTGGAATACGCCATATATGATGTGGTGACCAAAATGCTCCGGGTGGAGGGCTTGGAGGATACCGCGGTGAACCGTTCCAGAATGGAATCCCGTCTGCGTACGGGAGGGTATTCCATCCATACTTCCCTCGACCCGGAGGTACAGGATGCCGTCCAGCAGATCGTTTCTACCTGGAACAAGTATCCAGGCATGCGTCACAGCGCGGATTCGACTTACCGCCAGTCGCTTGGAAACGGCGAATACGCGGATATCGTTGAACCGCAGGCCGCCGTCGCTGTGATGGACTGGGCGACAGGGGAACTGACGGCCATTGTCGGCGGACGATCGAAGCCGACCGGGCGGAAGCAGCTCAACAGGACTTATCAGATGAACATGCCGGTAGGCTCCTCGATCAAGCCGCTCTCGGTATACGGGCCGGCATTCGATCTCGGGTATTCTCCGGGCACGCCTACCATCAACGCGCCTATCAAGATATCCGGCTGGAATACCGAAAAGGGCTATCCGGAAAACTACGGGGGCGGCGGCTTTACCGGTATGGAGACCCTGAGACGGGCCATCAACAAATCTCACAATACGGCTACGGCATGGACGCTCTATATGTATGTAGGCATCCAGGCGAGTGTCAATTATCTGCTGAATCTGGGCGTTTCGGCAAAGCATATCTCGGCGACGGGATCCGGACTCGCCCTGGGTACGAGCGGCATCAGCATGATCGAGATGGCCGCGGCGTACAGCGCGATCGCCAACCGGGGCGTCTATCAGGAGCCTTATGCTTTTACGGCGGTGTATCGCAATGACAACAGCCTTTATCTTTCTGCGCCTGCCCTTCAGGTCAAAAGGAGGGTATTCCGCGAATCGACGGCATGGATGCTGATCGATGTGCTGGAAGGCTGTGTGGGCTCCGGCGGTACCGGCTCCAGGGCGAAATTCGGCAGCTTTACCGTAGCCGGAAAGACGGGTACGAATTCCGATGCCCGCGGCGTTACCTTTGCCGGATTCACCGGTTATTACACCTGCGCAGTATGGATCGGGCATGATAATTACAAGCCCTTCGTCTCCTCCGCTACAGGAGGGACCTACGCGGCGCCTCTCTTCTCCGTGGTGATGAACGCCGTGCATAAGCTCAAGGGCATCACAAAGGACAAGGCGATCAAATGGTGTGATTACGCGGATGTGGGCCTTGTCAGGGCGAGCGCCTGCGGTGTTTCGGGCATGAGGCCTACTGATGCCTGCAGGCGGGACGCGAACAATTATGAAGTGACGACCGATTACTACCTGAACGGTACCCAGCCTTCCGCCAGCTGCAATATGCACCGGTTTGTGGCGATTTGTAAAAAGACGCACCTTGCGGCGGGGCCGTATTGCGACAGCGAGGTCGCGGGCTGCATCTTCATACCGGAAGGACATCCTTTGCGCGGCGGTTCTGCGCAGGTGGTGCGAAAGTATTTCTATGCGGCCTCCTTCTACAGGGACACCTCCCAGATCACGGTATGCACCCAGTGCGGCGGCTATTGATCAGGATCGAAGTGAAGGGATACCATGAACGAAAAGCAGATCTTTTATCGGGATATGAAGGAGTGCCGTATCCCGCCGGTCCATATCGCGGACGCGGAGCCTGAGGAGGCGCTGCGGGAAACGGATGAACTGTACGCGGCCGCGGATACGCTGAGCCTTATGAACGCCGAAAGGCACCGCAGGGTCCTTCTGGCGCTTTCCGCTGCGGCAACGGCCCTGACGTTCGCCTTTCTTCTGTACGATGAAGCGGAGATGCACGGGCTCATCCTCGCCTGCGGCGTGATGCTCGTCAGCCTGTTCCTGATCCGGCGCGCGTCTGACAGGCTCGATTGCCACAGGAAGTATCTGCAGTACCGCGTACTGGCGGAATGCCTGCGCTGCCGCTATTTCCTCTTTTACGCGGGGATAAAGACACCGGTAACGGAGATACTTCCGTGGACCGTGAGAAAAGGGATCCCCTGGATAGCGGAAATGCTTTCCTCCCTGCCGGAAGGGACGGCATCGGAAATGCGGCCTGTTCTTGATGCCTGGGTGCGGGCACAGAAGGCGTATCACGAAGAGGCGCTTGTCAAGACGCAGATCAAAAGCCGCAGGGATGACCGTATTGCCAAAACGGTGCGGGCTGTCACTGCAATGGTATATATTGCGGCACTCGTGTACGAATTATTCCTGTATGGACATGCCGGGGCAGCGGGAAATGCGGACGCGATACGCGCGTTCCTCAAGATACTGCTCGGAACGATGTCCGCATTTGCGCTGTTCACGAGCAGTTATTACGGAAAGATGTCCCTTTCCCATGTGATAGACGATCACAAACGGATGGCGGCGCTGTTTGAGAAGGCGGAGCAGGATATCCGGCGGGAAGGGGAGAGCGAAGAGATACTTGTGTTCCTGGCCAGGGAATGCATGAACGAGAACAGTGCGTGGTACGCCTATCAGAGCAAGAATTCGGCCGATATCTCTATCTGAAGAAAAAGGCCGGTTTCCCGGCCGATGTTTACGGATGATATGAGCGCGGAGGGAGGTTTGACACCCTGCCGTGCTTTTTGCGCAAGGCAGGAGCTTGCCCCTGCCCCGGTACGGAAATGGAGCTATTCGCCTTTTTTGTTGAATATGAAGTTCTTCTGCACCAGGTAGTTCACGAAAAACATGATGACATCCGCGATGATCTTGCCCAGCATGTACAGGCCGTTGGAATTGCCGAAAAGGTTCGTGAACAGCTGGATGATGAGCGAATTGATGACGATCGTGCACACGACCAGGGCGAAGTACTTGACCGCGCTCCACTTATCGCCGCCTGAACGGAAGACCAGCTTTTTATTGAGGTTGTAATTGAGCACCGAGGAGATGAGCCTGGCACCGTAGGTGGGGATATAGATCTGCCCGGGGAAGATGAGCCTCAGGATATAGGCCGCGAGATAGTCTACCGCGAAGGATACGACAGAAGCCCCCGCGAACCGGAAGAACTGCCTCAGCAGCAGCTTGTAGATCCGCATGCCGTCCCGGAGGGCGTTGAAGTGGGAGGATGCGTTGTCGTCTATATAGATCGTCTCTATCCCGACCTCGGTGATGCGTATCTTCTCGTGCCGCGCGATCACCAGCATGTTCATCTCGTACTCATAGCGGTCCCCGTCTATGCGGGAGAAGCGTTCCAGCGTGTTCGGGGGCAGTACCCGCAGGCCCGTCTGCGTATCCTTCACCCACTGCCCGTTTGTGATAAAGAAGATGAAGCAGGTGAGCGTGTTCCCGGCCTTGGAGCGGGGCGGCATCAGCTTTTTGTCGCGCGAGCCGAGGAGAAGGGAATCCGGGTAAGAGGGGATCGCGTCTGCCAGCTTGCGGATGTCCTCCGGCCGGTGCTGACCGTCACAGTCTGCCGTGACGACATAGCTTTCCGGCGCGTTTTTGCAGATGTAGCTAAGCCCTGTCTTGAGGGCGGCTCCCTTGCCCCGGTTCACCTCGTGGGTGAGTACCGTCGCTCCCTGGGCGGATGCTTTGGTAAAAATATCCTTATACGGCTCCCCGCCGCCGTCATCCACGATGACGATGTTCATAAAACCCGCGGCCTTCAGGTCGTCTATCAGCTTGTTCAGCTTTTCATCCGGCTTGTAGGCGGGGATCAGTATCTGCAGATGTTCGTATGCCATTCAAAACTCCTTATATATCGTTCTGTCATACCATTATACCAGAAAAAGGCAAAAAGCGCCATCCGCGAAAAAACGGGCAGGTTTTGCTTCAGGGCTGCGGCGGCATTCTGCCGCCGGGCTTTCCTGTGTTTCTTACAAGGCAGCGCACGTGCTGTCTGCGGAACATGGCGGGAAAAAAGATATAGCTTTCCCGACAGCGGATTGCTGAAGTTTCCTCAAGCGCTTTTTCAGAATACACTTGCCTTTCCTCCTCCGGGGCGGTATGATATGAGCGGAAAGAAAATGAGACGGAGGGATCGATATGCTTTTTCAGGATCATGACAGGATACTGTTCATAGGGGATTCCATTTCCGATTACGACCGCAAGCGCCCTGTGGGAGAGGGCTTGTTCGAGGGGCTTGGCACCAGCTACGTTTCGGATATCGCCTGCCATTTCGGCTGCACGTATCCGGATATGATGCTGCACTTCATCAACATGGGCATCAGCGGGAACCAGGTGTGCGATCTTGACAAGCGCTGGCAGACGGATGTGCTGGACCTGAAGCCCGACTGGGTGAGCGTGCTTATCGGCATCAACGATGTATGGCGCAGGTTCGACAGCCCCACCATGGCGAACGAATACGTGCCGCTGGAGGAATACAGACAGACTTACGAGAACCTGATCGTGAGGACGCTTCCGCATGTAAAAGGGATGATACTCATGTCCCCGTACTTTATGGAGCCGAACAGGCAGGATGCTATGCGCGCGGAGATGGATAAATACGGTCTCGCGGTCAGGGAGCTGGCGGAGAAATATTCCCTCCCGTTTGTGGACCTGCAGGCCGGCTGGGATGAACTGTTCAGGCACATGCATCCCTGCAATATCGCCTGGGACCGCATACACCCCAACCGCGTAGGCCATACCTACATCGCCAAACAGTTCCTGAAAGCCGTCGGTTACGAATGGTAAAAGAGGAGAACAACCCGGGAAAGAGCTCCTGCGAGCCCTTCCCGGTTTTTTTGCAGCATGGGTGTTCGTTGGAAATTCACAAAGAATTCCCTCTGTTTACATTGACATGCATCGGCCGGTGACGTATCATAATTCCGTACTTTATGATTCATATTTGGATGGAATGTTCGTATTTTCGCAGGAGGAATTCTATGAAGACTCTTTTGAAAAACGCTTACATCGTAACAATGGATCCGAAAGCGGGCGTTTACACCCGCGGCTACGTGATCGTGGATGGGGACAGGATCGCCTGCGCGGCAGGCGGCGAGGCGCCTCAGGGCGGGTATGACGAGGTCATCGATTGTGAAGGCCGCATCGTCATGCCTTCTTTTATCAATACCCATGTGCACACCTCCCAGCAGCTGGGCCGCGG
>DBXA01000090.1:0-4284 GCA_002309235.1 Christensenella sp. UBA1224
TACTCCACGCAGTCCGCCGCGTCCTGAAGGGTGCCGGTACCCAGGTTCACGGTATAGATCACATCCGTGCCCGCTTTTTCAGCCCAGCGCAGGTATTCATCATGGCCTACATCATTGGGGACATACTGGAACCACGCCAGGTCCAGGTGTGTTTTGCGCTGGTCACGCGGACCTATCGAATCCTTCCACTGCCACCCTGAAACGAAATTTCCGCCCGGCATGCGCACAGCGGGAAGACCCGTTTCCTTAAGAGCGTTGTAGAAATCGCTGCGCAGGCCTTCTTCATCCGCTGAAGGGTGTTTCGGATTGTACATGCTCCCGTTTACCATAGATCCGATAGGCTCGAGAAAGGCCCCAAAGAGTCTGGGAGATATTTCCCCTATCCTGAAATCCGGATGAATGGTGATCTTTGCCCTTTTCATGTTTTTCCTCCCTCTATTTCTATATACCCGCTGACCGCGGCATGCCCTTTTTCCCCTGATCCCTCTCCATTTCCGATAATCCCGAAGTGCAAGTCTGTACCGCAGATGATCTTACGGCCTGAGCTCCACGATCACCAGCTCCAGCGGATTATAGAGGCGCGGGATACGGGTGGATTCCTTCGCCAAACCCCTGCTGACGATCATCGTGGTGCCTTCTTCCTTATACTGCCCGCCGGCATAATCCGGGAACAGTCCCTGGTCCGGCGCATACAGGCCGTTCACCAAACGCGGTATCCGCCACTGCCCGCCATGCGCATGGCCTGACAGCACCAGGTCAAAGCCGTACAGGCTGTAAAGACCTATCTGTTCCGGACGGTGAGACAGCAAAATGGTATAGCTGTTATTGCCATTCTCAGAAGCGAGGTCTTCCAGCTGCTTCCGGAAGGCTGCTTCGCTCTCTTCCGGATCTTCCTCATTCAGCCAGGCACGGGGATCATCCACCCCGCAGATATCGATCTGCGTACCGCCAAGCTCGATCTCAGCCGCTTCCCCGCTGAGGCGGATAATGCCGCATTCCTCAAGGATGGCCATTCTCGATGCAAATACATCTTCTTCGCACATGTATTCGTGGTTCCCCGTCACGTAATAGCACGGGTACCTGCCTGCAATACCCCGCAGGAAGGCAGCCGCGTTATCATCCGGCAGGTTCGCATCGAAGATATCTCCGCCCAGAAGAACGAGGTCCGGATCCCGGCTGTCGATAGCGTCGAGGAGCTGCTTCTGGCCTTCCCCGTAAGAGCAGGAATGCAGGTCCGTCACCAGGGCAATGTGCACCGGCTGCGAAACACCCGTTCCGCGCACGGTGTATGAAACAATGCTCAGCCCATTCAGGAAGAAACCCGGTATCAGCAGCACGAGGAGTATCACTGCCGAAGCGATGATGATCGGGGTCTTTTTCTTCTTATTCCTGTTCCTGCTGCTGTGCCTTTTACTGTGTCTGTTTTTCTTTTCCTTCATCGGCTTGTCACCTTCCGTTCCGTGTATTCGCTTGGGTCGTATGCCTGCACTCTTTGGATGCCGGCCGTCTCCTCAAGCTGTTCCGACATGCCTTATATCCCCTTCAGCCGCCTGCCGCAGAAACACACCTGCGGCAGGCAGCATTCCTCAGACGACGCCGCCCTGCGTGGCTGCAGCCGCCTGTATATTATGCATGCGCGCGTAGCTGCCGCCCAGAGCGACAAGCTCATCATGCGTGCCCTGTTCGGTGATACGGCCATCCTCTATGACCAGTATCGTATCCGCGTTCCGTATCGTAGAGAGCCTGTGAGCGATCGCTATGATCGTGCAGTGTCCTGCAATGCCTGCGATAGCCTTCTGGATCTGCTGCTCCGTTTCCACATCCACCGCGGCGGTGGCCTCGTCCAGTATGATAACGGGCGAACGGCGCAGTATCGCGCGGGCGATCGCCACACGCTGCTTCTGCCCGCCGGAAAGCCGCAGACCGCGTTCCCCGACAGGCGTATCATAGCCTTCCGGCATAGCCATGATATCGGCGTGGGTATTCGCCGCCTGCGCCGCCTCGCGTATCTCATCCATGGAGGCATCCGGGCGGGCATAACCGATATTCTCGGCTATCGTGCCGTTGAAGAGGAACGTATCCTGAAGGACCGGGGAGATATTGCGCCTGAGGCTTTCGATGGTCACATCGCTTAAATCATGGCCGTCTATCAGTATACGTCCCTGCGTCGGCTCGTAAAAACGGGATATCAGCTGCGTGAGCGTGGTCTTGCCCACACCCGTCGGTCCGACCAGTGCCAGCATCTTTCCCGGCCTGCATGTAAAAGAGATGTCCCGCAGCACAGGAACCTCAGAGTCATAGGCGAAGCTCACATGGTCAAACGTGATCTCGCCCTGAACGTCCTTCAGCTCCAGTGCGCCGGGTTTATCCTTTATCTCATAAGGTGCATCCAGTATCGCCAGAACGCGTTCCGCGCCTGCCATGGACTGCTGCATGCTTTCCAGCAGGTTGGCAAGCCCCGTGACCGGCGCATAGAACAGGCTCAGGTAGAGCATGAATGCCACGACATCCGCAACACCCAAGTCGCCGTGATAGGCAAGAAGCCCGCCGAAGCCTACTACCAATATCGTGCCTATGGATGATATGAATTCCACCGAAGGGTGAAATACCGCGCTGATCTTGAGCGCCTGCAGCATGGCCCGCACGTGCTCAAAGTTCTTTTCGTCTACGCGGCCTGTCTCGTATTCCTCTCGGCCGAACGACTGTATCTCATGGACGCCGGAAAGGTTATCCTGCAGCTTTCCGTTTAATTCACCCATCTTTTTCTGCGAGATGCGGAAATAGGGACGCACCTTTTTTGAGAACACGATACCTGAAAGCAGTATGAACGGGATCGGCGCGCAGGTGATGAGTGCCAGCCTCCAGTTGATGGTCAGGAGCACTGTGAGCACACCCACGAACGTAACGGATCCCGTGATAAAATCCGGAATGATGTGTGCGTAGAGCAGTTCAAAATCCCGTGTATCGTTTACGACTCTGCTCATCAGGTCACCTGTCTGTTTATCGTGGAAGAAGCCCAGGTGCAGCCGTTCCAGTTTATCATAGGTACGCGTGCGCAGGTCTCCGACCAGATACCACGCCGCCTTGTGAACCAAGTAATTGCTCATAAAGCGGAACGATACGCGCAGCAGGTACAGTGCGACCAGTACCCATGTCAGCTGCCAGATCCTGTCAAGCGCGGCTTTGTCAACACCCTGCGCAACGATGCCGGTCATGGAAGAGAGCACCTTCGGCGCGCTCAGGTTCACCGCAGTCAGCGCGAATGTGGAGAAGATCGCGATCACGTACAGTTTGCGGTAGCGGATCGCCTCGCGGCTGAGCCTCCAAAGCATTTTCATATCTTTTTTCCCTCCGGGGCCTTTTTTTTCTATATCAACGCCGGTACTGCCATATGGCCGTTCCCGAGCGGCTGTTTTCTTCCACGCGTCGCCTCTGCTGTACCATTTCTCCTTTTCCCGTCCATTATAACCAAAATACCGCCTGCGCGATACCGTTAATAAAGACTTCACACAGCCATACCGGAAAACCCGCATGGGGCAGATGCCCCGGAAACCATAAAACGCCTCCCCCCTTTTATCCGCGGTCCCCGCTTTACGCCTTTGCGGCATACTTTATACGCCGAAGCGGTATTCCTTTTCATCCCTGTCGTTGGGCTGCAGCCGGAAAGCTTCTATGACCATATCCGCAACCTGACCGGGCAAAAGATCGGTATTGTCGATCTTCAGGTGATTTTCAAACCAGTACTCTCCTTCATTTGAGTTCAGGCGGTGTTTCTCTGCGTCTTTCAGGAGATTCGCTCTGCTCCAGGTCACATCGCGCTTGGATGCCTTCCGTTCCAAGCGGTAAGGTGTCTCGTTCCTCGCGAGCCTGGTATCAAGATCGGCGCTCAGTTCGACAAAGTAGAAATTGCCGCCGTTTGACTCAAACAGGTCCTTAAGGCCCGTCAGGTAATCGCGTTCCTCCTTTATCTCAAATGCGCAGACATAGGTGAAGATCAGGTCTACATCGTGCTTTACGGCAAGCTCAAATGCCTTTCTCCTGAAAAAAGCGTTGAATTCTTTCTGGGCCGGAGTGGCAAAACCGAATATCCTGTCCGATACCTCGATGCTGTCATGGTTCATCATCATATTGTACCGCAGCTTATCTCTCAGGCTCTCCGCCACGGTCATCTTCCCCACTGCCTGAGGCCCGCATACCACGATCAGGTTAGCCATCTTCCTGTTCACCCGTCCCTTCCGCTGACAAAGGTATATACCTGGCATACCGCATTCCGAGTGCCCCGCG
>DBXA01000090.1:4312-6449 GCA_002309235.1 Christensenella sp. UBA1224
CGGTATACCTCCATACCCGCACGCATCCCTTCTTCGGCACTCCTGTAAACGCTCCTGCTGACTTTTAGTCTGTATTCAGCCCCGTCGTCCGTGCGTACTTTGACCTCGTATCTCTTATATTTGCCGCCTGCGATATACGTCCCGACTACCTCCACCTGCTCCATCGCAGGTTCGGAAAAGTCCAGCATGGTGTTGACCTGCGCGGGAATGCCGACAGAGAAGATCAGCATAAGAAAGCAAGTCAGCAGTTTCCGCCCTGTCCTCCCGTGATGCTCCCTAAGGCGCCATATAAGTACCGCGCTCAGCAGCAACCCCGTGACCCAGCCCGCAGCGTACGCGCATATACCATAATTATGCTCAAGCATATAAACACCCATACCAGCTCCTGAAAAGCCCAGCAGCCCGAGCAGTTCAATTTGTCTGTCTTTTTCGCCCCACTTATCCGGATTCATGGAAAAGTACCGGGGCCAGAGAGCGGCAGGAATGAAGGCCGTGAAGAAGCAGATAAAGCACAACGCGCTAAAAATATCGGGATAGAACGAAAGTATCAACGCAAAAAACGACAGCCCTCCCGCAGCTTTCAAAATTCTTGCCGCGCTGCGCAGGATGCGGTACCGCTTTGGATCCCAGTGTTCCCGGCTCCGATTACGGGCTTTCACGTCAAGCTCCTCTTCCTCTTTCGTCTTCTGAGGAGTTTTTTTCCGGTCGACACTGACACGCTCTTCCACGTCTTTAAAGAACTGAACAACTGTTTCCGGCGGCATGTCACCCACTATCGCGTAGGTTTGCTTTCTCGGACTATATATGGTCACCGTTCCGCTGTTGGCAATATATGTGAAAGGCGTTCGGACAGGCTTGAATTCCAACCGGCTGATCTGCCCGTATTCCAGCGTAAAGCTTTTATCCCCGAAAGCAGCACTGTCTGCCCCGGGCAGTGTGTCACTTATTTTCTCGGGATCCACGCCTGTCACCTCGTTGCCGACGTATATAAAACAAAACCTGTCCGTCGCAGCAAACACCTGGTATATCCGGCTGTTCTGATCCCGCTCCAGCAGAAGATACGGGGCAGCCTGTCCGCTGACAGCTTCCGTGCCGCCATCTTTCCGTCTCACCAAAGATATCACATCCTCTGAAAGATTCCCTCTGTATTCTTTGCAGAAGCTTCTGCACGCATTACAGCCGTACTTAGCAAACAATTCCTGATGAAGTGTATGAAACTGCCTGTCCGGTTTGTCGGAATCAGCATAGGATTTCAAAATACACGAAATGCGTAATTCTCTTTTTCCTTCTCACGTTTTTTGCCGGAAGCTCGTCTGGTCTTGGTATACTTACCATTCCCATTTTATATGCTTTATTTGTCCAATTTCCCTGATTATACCATGTGTATAACAGAACGTACATATATTTATTTGTATTTTATCCTGTCATTCAGGAAAATGAATAGGCCTTGCTAAGCTATCCCTTCGCTTAACAAGACCTTTGGTCTTCGCGGAAACCCGCATAAATACTGCCTTCTTCAGGTTTTTAATCATTCCCACTCGACAGAACTTAACTGATTTCGTTTGGGAAATATGTTTCGTCCTGTGATTCCTTTGATTATTAGATATATCCATATTATCCCGCCTGTCACCCCTCCTGTCACCCCTCCTGTTATCATTCTGTTATCAGCGTTGATAACAGACGACGAAGAATGCCTTGGATATAAACAATAAAAGTTTACCCGAAAACTCATGATTGCAAGAGGCATGATCAAAGCAGGCAGGTTCTGCTAAACAATTTGTTGTATTAAAAACAATTGATTGATTATTGATTCCGCTCCCGACTCCGATTACAATTAGATTACACCGGTGAATGAATAGCTAAAGGAGCCTATCTATGATCAAATTAGGAGAAAGAATTAAAGAGTTCCGTCTGCGGGACGGAAAGACCCAGGATGCCCTCGCGTCTGAACTTGGTGTAACTGCTCAAGCTGTGTCTCGTTGGGAAAAAGAAATCTGCTATCCGGACATGGAAATGATTCCATCGATTGCCAATTATTTCGGCGTCTCGATTGACGAGTTATTTGGATATGACAATGAACGGTCAAAAAAGGTGAACAATTTGGTTGCCGTAATCAATGATATGATCCGCCAGAACA
>DBXA01000036.1:0-187 GCA_002309235.1 Christensenella sp. UBA1224
AACGGCAAGCGCACCGCAGCTGCCGCCCTCAAGATCGCAGTCGATCTCGTACGCGAAGGCATGATCACCGAGCGCGAGGCCATTCTCAAGGTCGAGCCCCGTCAGCTGGACGCCCTGCTCCACCCGCAGTTTGACCACGAAGAGCTGCTCGCGGCCTCTCCCATCGCGAAGGGCCTGCCCGCATCTC
>DBXA01000036.1:308-1204 GCA_002309235.1 Christensenella sp. UBA1224
GGCATGACCTCCCACGCGGCTGTCGTAGCCCGCGGCATGGGCACCTGCTGCGTATGCGGCTGCTCCGGCATCAATGTGGACGAAGAGACCAAGACCGTCACCGTTGGCGACAAGGTATTCCACGAGGGCGACTACATGTCCATCGACGGCTCCACCGGCAATGTCTACGGACAGGCCATCAAGACCGTGGATGCCGATGTTTCCGGCGACTTCGCGACACTCATGAACTGGGCGGATGTCACCCGCAAGCTGAAGGTATGCACCAACGCCGATACGCCTGAAGACGCCGCCAACGCCGTACGCCTCGGTGCGCAGGGCATAGGCCTCACCCGTACGGAGCACATGTTCTTCAAGGCCGACCGCATCAAGGCCGTCCGCGAGATGATCCTCTCCGATACCGAGGAGCAGCGCCGCGCGGCCCTCGCCAAGATCCTCCCGATGCAGAAGGAAGACTTCAAGGGCATTTACGAGGTCATGGGCGTCCGTCCCGTCACCATCCGCTATCTCGACCCGCCGCTGCATGAGTTCCTGCCCTCCAAGAGCATGACCGCGGAGATCGAGGATATCGCGCACGAGCTGGGCGTCAGCGTCGAGCACGTGATCGAGAAGATCGACCAGCTCCACGAGAGCAACCCCATGCTTGGACACCGCGGCTGCCGCCTCTCCATCACCTATCCGGAGATCGCCGAGATGCAGACCCGCGCCGTCATCGAGGCCGCGATCGAAGTATCCCGCGAGAAGGGCATCCTCATCACGCCTGAGATCATGATCCCGCTGGTAGGCGATCATAAGGAGCTGCGCTACGTACGCAAGGTCATCGACGAGACCGCTCATGCCGTCATGAAGGAACAGGATTACCTGATCGACTACAAGGTCGGCACCATGATCGAGATCCC
>DBXA01000036.1:1271-9609 GCA_002309235.1 Christensenella sp. UBA1224
ACCTACGGCTTCTCCCGCGACGATGCTTCCAAGTTCCTGGACAGCTACTACGAGAAAGGCGTATTCGAATCCGATCCCTTCGCCCGTCTGGACCAGATCGGCGTAGGCAAGCTCATCGAGACCGCCGTTACCCTCGGCCGCGAGAAGAGGCCTGACCTCAAGTGCGGCATCTGCGGTGAGCACGGCGGAGATCCGTCCTCCATCGAGTTCTGCCACCGCGTGGGCCTGGATTATGTATCCTGCTCTCCGTACCGCGTACCGATCGCCCGCCTGGCCGCTGCCCATGCCGCGATCAAGTATCCGCGTCCCTGAGCGAAATACATTTGATATCCCTTCATCCCCGTTCTTCGCGAGCGGGGATTTTTATTGTCCGAAACACCGCCGTATATTTTCATGTCAAAAAGCCGCGGAAGGAGCTGAACGCATGATCCCCTTTGCCGTTGTGACGGCAAAGAACCCCCGCCGGTCAGTATCGATACATCAGCTGCCGGCCGGCTGCTCAAAGGCGGCTATGCCATAAAAGCTGTTTCCCTGAAAAAACAGGCAGCAGGTTTCATCCGAAGCCTGCTGCCTGTACCATATCGCAATTGATCAAGAGATGAGTTCCTCATAGATCTCGAGGTAATATTCCCGGTCGTCTCCGCGCAGAACGGACAACAGATCCGCCCGAAGGGCGTCCTCCCGCAGGTAGGCGGTCACAGGCGGGGAAAACCGCCTGCGTTCCCCAGCGAAGACGCCGCCGATCAGCGCGTCGTCCGGCAGATCCGCGTTTTCAGCAAGATAGGCGACAACGGCAGCGACATCCGTCATCTGCCGGTACGGCGATCTTCCGCGGATATAGCCGCTTCCATCCGCATTCGAGCCGTTATACCAGCTGTGGTGCCCAAGCGCGATATCGGCAAACGCCTCCGTGGAAGCCTTTGCGCGCAGATCCTCCCATCCTCCCGCCGTATGGAGCCGTACCATTTCGTCCTCGCGTTCAAAGAGGCTGCGGGTAAAGCGCTGGCGGGTGATATTCATCTTCAGAAGGCCGAAATCGCAGAACAGCCCGCAGCCCTCCGCGTAGTCAAGAAGCGCTTTTTCTTTCCCTTCATCCGGCTGCATCGCCTTCAGGAAGGGGATATCGTCAAAGAAGGCGGGCTCGCGCCGATAGATTGCCTCACATAAGCAGCGCATCATCTTCCCCATACGCCGGGAACGGATATAAAGGAACTTATTCATGTGCCGCATCAGCCGCAGAGCAACCTCATAGAACGCCGGTACGTTTTCCGTTTCGTAATAATCGGAAGCGACAATGGCCACGTTATAATAGAAATAATCATCGTACTTCTCCGCAGGGCAGGAAAACACAGCCTGGAGCATCTTCTCCACGGCCCAGGCATAGAAAGCAGCGCGTTTCGGCTCCCTGCCCAGCGCCGGATTCTTTTTCATCAGGCGTCCGTAATACATGGGCAGCTGCACGTTCCCATAGAACCCGGATACATCGTACTGGTCCGGCTTCGCCATGCGGATGAGCTCCTCCATGCGGTCAGCCGTGAGAGCCAGGCCAACGTAGCCGCAGTTGTATTCCATTTCATAATACGGCCATAGCCAGCGTATGCTGGGATTCGCTGAGCCCGTTTCCGGTTTGAACACCTCGTAGCAGGAATCGAGCACCGCGGCAAGCTCCCCTGCGGTCAGGTCCCCGCGCGAAAGCTCCGTCCGATTCGCGCTCATCTGCTGATGCGAGCCGCGCAGGAATGCATCCCAGGGCAGGCCCGGTGCCTGCGCGCGGTAGGATTCATCCTTCAGTATCGCGAGCGTACGGGCGGTGGCGTCGATACGCCGCTTATGGCTGCGGCAGCACAAGGCGATATTGGCGAAGGAACGGATGATATACCCCTTGGTCGTTTCATCGTCGATCCGGTCAAAATAGCGTATATAGGAAGCCGCCTCGGCAAATGTCAGTTCGTTTTTGAAATAGAAAGCGTCCGCCTGCGGGCCCTCCAGGCCGAGCAGGATGCGCCGGAGGTAGTAGAGCCCCATTCCCAGCTTATACAGTTCCTGTATGACGCGGTTCCTGTCGCGGCGCATACGGTACAGGCTCAGGAGAGCGTCGTGTATCGTCACATATACGCCGCAATCCAGGTTATCCTTCCAGTCCATAAGCCGGTCAGCGAAGGCGATGAGATCGTCGAGAGTCTCATCCGACGCGCCATGCAGGCGGTCAAGTTCGGGAAAGAGCTGCTCGTTCAGAAGGCGGAGATTCGCCTTACGCAGCTCGGAAACGAGGGCGAAGGCCTTCTCCTGCTCTTCGTACCATGGGCCAAATCCCTGCCCGACCGGGCCCCTGCTTCTCAGAAGCGCCGCGATCTTCCGCGTATTGTCTATATATTCCTCCTGATATGGCGTCATGGCATTCCCTCCTTCCCTTCATATCCGTACATGATCGCAGCACAGCGGCCCGGGATGTGCACGCAAGGCCCGGAGCGCCGGTCCGGGATCCCTCCGCGCCGTTTCAGATCTGGCGGAGCACCTGGAACAGGGCGTTTATATCGATAGGCTTGGCGATATGCCCGTTCATACCCGCCTGCCGCGCTCTGGCGATGTCCTCGGCAAAGGTATTTGCCGTCATGGCGTATATCGGAACTATCGCCGCGTCGGCGCGCCCGCTGGACCGGATCTTCCGGGTGGCCTCGTACCCATCCATCACGGGCATCTGTACATCCATAAGGATCAGGTCAAACCAGCCCTCCGGCGCTTCGGCATACGCGCGCACTCCCGCCGCTCCATCCTCGGCAGCAGACACCGCGGCATTGGTCATTCCGAGGATCTCTTTGGCGATCTCCAGGTTGATGAGATTGTCTTCCACCAGGAGGATGTGCTTTTCGGCAAGGTCCGGTACTGCAGGCAGTCCGTCCTCGCGCCGTTCTCCCTCCATGGCGCTGACAAGGCCGTCGATCAGGGATTTCCGGAAGAACGGCAGCGGAATAAAGTGTCGAATGCCGCTGTGACCGGCGAGGTACTCGATATCCTCCCATTTTTCCTCGCTCACGAGGATAAGGATGAGCCCGGGATAAGCTTTGTGGAGATAGTCGGCGATATCGTAGATGCTGCCGCTGTCGATCCGGACATGCCCGATGCAGGCCGCGTCGTATTCCTCACCCCGGAAGCCGGCTTCGGTCAATGCGGAAAGCGCCTCATCCGCGGAAGAGACCAGCGTGCAGGCGATGCCGTATTCCCCCAGATAGCGGCGGTAAGTCTCGCAAAGCTTCTCATCCGCCTCGAGCACGAGCAGGCGTTTTCCTTCCAACGCGTCTGCATTCGCTTCTTCCTGCTCACAGCGCATGGGAATGGCGATATCGACTTTAGTCCCCTTGCCTTCTTCGCTATTTACTTCGATCTTACCGCCCATCGCCTCAACGAGCCTGGCGACGATGCTCATGCCCAGGCCGGTACCTTCCACGCCGGAGATCGTGGAATTATCCACCCTCTCAAAAGGTACGAAGAGGCGCTTGAGAAACTCTTCGCTCATGCCGATGCCGTTGTCCTCACAGGAGAAACACAGCCAGCAGCGGTCCGTTTCGGGCATTTCCGAAAACCGGATGACAATGCATCCGCCCGCGGAGGTGTACTTCACCGCGTTATTGATGATGTTGACGAACACCTGCCTCAGCCGCAGCGGATCGCCCCAGAAGCACTCCGTTTCGATCTCCCCGATGTCAAGCTGGCAGTCGTGGTTTTTCTGCTCCATCTGGGGGCGGATGATCGTCATGATGTCGTGGATGAGATCGCTCAGGTAAAAGCGTTCTTCCGAGAGCCGCAGGCGTCCGGAATTGATGCGGGACATATCCAGCACATCATTGATGAGGCTCAGCAGGTGGGCGCTGGCTGTCTCGATCTTGTCCAGCGCGTCGCTCACGCGCGTTTTCTCGTCAATATACTTCTTAGCCAGCGCGGTCATGCCTACAATGGCATTCATGGGCGTGCGAATATCGTGGGACATATTGCTCAGGAAGACCTCTTTTGCCGCGTTCGCCGCCCTTGCCTCCTCGAGCTCGGAGCGTATGTGTTCGACCTCCGATCCATCTTCTCCGCAAAGGCAGAGCCAGCCGCCTGATGCGAGGGGAAGCTTCTCCCTGACGGCGGACGCGTCAAAATGCGCCGTCCGGAAAACCGGCGTGCCTTTCCTGTCATATTCCGCGTATTCCCTGGACATGAGGGTCACGACCTTCCTGCGGAGATCTCGGGGAGCGCCGCCGCCCCCGGCCACATCCATTATATTATAATACGGACGCGAAAGCAATGAAACTGTATGGCAGGCCCTTCCTGTCACCGCGAACATTTTTGCCTTGCCCATCCGGCGCCTGTATGATATCATCTCTTTTGTCGAAAGGAGGCGGGTATATGATCCCCTATGCCATGGCGATGGCGGATATCCTCCTGCCCGGCGGCAAAAAGCTTGAAACGCGCATTCTCGAGCCGCGCGCGGATGGCTTCACCTTCCGCGTGAGCAGTGCGGCATCTGCGGGCCTTCCCCCGAAGGGCGCGGAATGCCTCCTTACCCTGTTCCGGCAGGCTGAGAAGCGCTATATCTCCCTCCGCGCGGCGGATATTTCTCTGGAACCCCTGCAGGCAATGCCTGATGATATCCCGGATACCGTCACCTTCCTCCTCAGGACGAAAAACGAACCCTTTCTCGCCGAACTTTCCCGCCTTGTCAGGGAGTACACTTCCTTTATCCGCATGAAGCTGGAGCTTTCGGAAACGGAGCTGGCGCAGGCGTATACCGGAGAAACCGGAGAGGCTGTCTATTCCTTCGATGTACGGGATTGGCGGGAGAAACAGGCGGCACGCCCCGTCGAATGGCGGGAAAAACTCCTCCCCTGTGAAATCGCGGTCCACGCCCAGGTACCGGAGCAGTACGAAAGCTTCCTCACGCTCGATGCAAAGGATTTCCTGTCGTCCTATTGGGAGGAGAGTTCCCTCTCCCGCCATCCCATATCCCGCGAAAGGGTGACCCATATCTATTTCGGCGACCCTTTCTGTGAGCACCTCTTTCCGGAGGAGGATACACTGCGCCGCCTGGCCGATAAGGCGCTTTCCTCTTCCCTGACCCCTGTCGTATGCCTTCCTCCCATGCCGGAACGCCTGCTCTCCCGCTTTGAACGGCTCCTGTCCTTCCTTGCGGAGCTTGCCGCGGAACACGGCATCCGCATGGAAACGGTCATAAACGATATCGGAACAGCCGTCCTGCTGCGCGATATGGCACGGAAAGGCCTCCTCCGCAGCGATTTCCTCTCCCTGACCGCCGGCATCCTCATGGACCGGCAGAGGAAGGACCCCCGCGCAGGCTTACTTCCGGGCGCCGCTGAGCCCGGCCCGGTACATCTCCCTTCCGACGCTCCGGACCCGTACCGGCAATACCTCCAAAGCCTCGGCATCCGCCGCTTTTCCCATGAAGCCTGCGGAGCGCCTGTTCCCGTACAGGGAACGGAGGATGCGCTCCATCTCCCTTTATACCAGATCAACACCTCCCCTTTCTGCACGCTGTACGCCGCCTGCCGTCACGGCGACAGGGGACGGCAGGAGTCTGTCGCTTCCTGCCCCGGTTACTGCCGCGAAAGCGCTTTCCTCTACCCGGACAGCATGCGGACGATCGGCCTTGGCAATACCCTTTTCGGCTGCTCCATGACGGAACTGGATGACGCCGCCCTTCTGAACCGTTTTATCCGCGCGGGGATCGGCCGGCTCGTCGTCAGACTGTGAGGCAAATAATGGAACGGATGAAGATAACCGCCGGCCTCGGCAGCATCGATGACTATATCCCCTATGTGAAAGCCGGCGCGGACGAGCTGTTCGCAGGTTTCGTACCCGCCGCCTGGCAGAAGGCATACGGGCCGTACGCTCCCCTCAACCGCCGGGAGGTCCTCTGCAGCAATGTGCAGCTGGGCTCCCTGAGCGAGCTTGAGATACTGGCCGGCCTCAAAGCGAAGTACGGCGCCGATACCGTTTTTACCTTCAACTCCCCCTTTTATCTGCCGGAGCAGTACCCGCTCATCGTGGAAACCATGTCTGCCCTCAGTGAAATGGGTTTCAGCAGCTTTATCATCGCCGATCCCGGGCTGCTCCTTTACCTTCACGGACACCATCTGACCGGTGGGTTCCGCCTGCATATCAGCGGAGAGGCCGGTGAGATCAGCTCGCCCCTCATGCAGGAATACATTCGGCTTGGCGCGGAGAGGATACTGTTCCACCGGAAGGTCCCCATAGGGGATATGGCGCGCATGGCGAAAGCATGCGGAGGGCGTATCACCTTTGAGGCCTTTGCCATGAACGAAAAATGCCATTTCCACGGCGCCTGGTGCGCATCCCTCCACTGCGACATGCTGCCGCCCATGTGCCGCGTTCCCTATATCCTTTCCGGCCCTGGAGAAGCGACTGATGCAAAACCGCAGCCGGGATACGGGGATCTGCCCGGAATGACGGGCTGCGGCCTCTGCGCCTTGCACCGCCTGCGGGAGAGCGGCGTTACATACTTAAAGTGCGTCGGCCGAGGTGCGCGAAGCGAGGATATGCTCCGGGATATCGCCGCCCTGCGCACGGCGCTGGATATCCTCGAAAGCACAGGCGATGAATCCTCCTACATCCGCGGCATGAAGAAAACCCTTTTCCCGGAAGGCTGTTCCGGAAACTGTTACTATTACCTGTGATCCCGCCGCGGCGACGGTATTGTTTCCGGATACGGGAATATGGTAAAATCTACCTATCGAAAAACGGAGGTCCGCCAAAGTGGAACAAGAGATGAAAGCATTCGCCGAGTGGAGCCGCAGGGATCTCATGGAATCCCAGGCCCCCGGCTTTTTATGCACCCTGCCGCGGGAGATCATCGGCCGCAGCCTCCTGCTGGAAAGCGTTCCCAACGCGCGGCAGTTGGGCGGTTATGTGACAAAAGAAGGGAAAACCGTCCGCAAAGACGCTCTTCTCCGCACGGCGGCCCTCGGCGTGATATCGCGGGAGGATGCCTGCACGCTGCGCGATACCTATCGGCTCCGCCTGGTATTGGACCTGCGTTCCTCCTTTGAGCGGATGCTTTTCCCGGATGGCGAGATCGAAGGTGCGGAAAATATATCCGAAAGCCTGAATGACGAGCAGGCCATGAAGGACCTTCCACGGCCGCGGATCCCGGAAGGGGGCGATATGCGCCTCATGTCCATAAACCTTGCCTCCATCCCGGAAGTACGCAAAGGCATGCCCGGCATCTACCGGAACATCGTCTCCTCCGGGAATATCCGCAGGACCATTACCGATTGCTTCCGCAGGATACTGGAGCTTGAAGGCGGCACGGCGCTCTGGCACTGCGCGCAGGGCAAGGACCGCTGCGGCCTCCTTTCCGTCCTTATGCTGGGAGCGCTCGGCGTCCCGGATGAAACGATACTGGATGACTTTGAGGAATCCAACCTCTACTACGCTCCTTTTATCGCGCAGCGCACGGCATTTGCCGCTTCCCTCGGCTTCGATGGGGAAACGATCGCCGCCTACCGGGGCATGCTGGGCGTCACGCGCGCCTACATGGCTGCCGCCATAGATCTGATGAACAGCGAATGCGGCTCCATAGAGTATTTCGTCCGCGATGCCATCGGCATAGGCGCGCAGGGTATACAGGAGCTCCGCGGACATTACCTGGTATGACCGTTACGGATCACAAATACACATATCGATACGGAAAGTGAGGCACTCAGATCATGAAGAAACCCATCCTTCTCGACGGCGCCGTCGGCACCAGCCTGTGGGCGAAGGCCGAAGCGCGCGGCATCGCCAAAGAACCCGTATGGACCTATAACATCACCTGTCCGGAGATCGTGGCGGAACTTGCGAAGGACTATGCCGCGGCCGGCGCGCAGATGATACTCGCCAACACCTTCGGCGCAAATCCGCCCGCCGTCAGGCGTTCCTCCTCCTATACCACGGCGCAGATCGTCAAAGCCGGCGTAGAGATCACCAAAAAAGCCCTGGAAGGCACCGGGATACCAACGATGCTCTCAATGGGGCCGCTTTCCTCCCTGATCGAACCGTACGGCGATACGACAGAAGAAGAATGCGAGGCGTTTTACACCGAGATGCTGGAAGCCGGCATCGGAGCCGGCGCGGATGCCGTCATGATACAGACCTTCTTTGATCTGGCCATGATGAAAATCGCGGCACAGGCGGCCGTACGCTACGGGAAACCGGTCTTCTGCACCCTCACCTTCGAGAAGAGCGGCAAGACCATCATGGGCAACAGTGTCGACGACTGCATCGATACGCTGGAGCCCCTGGGCATCAGCGGTATCGGCATCAACTGCTCCCTCGGGCCGGA
>DBXA01000036.1:9629-9799 GCA_002309235.1 Christensenella sp. UBA1224
ATCGTGAAGGAGTTTTCCGAAAAGGCCCATATCCCCGTTGTCTACAAGCCTAACGCCGGCCTTCCCATCAGCGCGGGCGGCGGGCAGGCAGCCATATCCGCCCCGGATTTTGCGGATCAGCTCGTGAGCGCCTTCCCCCTGGTGGGCTATATCGGCGGCTGCTGCGGCAG
>DBXA01000036.1:9916-10989 GCA_002309235.1 Christensenella sp. UBA1224
CCCACCACGCCAACTACATCCGCTGGATGGAGGAAGCCAGGATCGACTTTATGGACCAGATAGGCTTCCCCTATGCCGAGATGGAAAAGAAGGGCGTGGTCTGCCCGGTAAGATCCCTCTCCTGCGATTACAAACGCCCCTCCACCTTCGGGGATGAGATCAGCATACATTTGTCCGTAGGCTCCTTCAACGGCGTCGTGCTCACAATACTGTACGAGATGCGCAATAATGTCGGCGATGTCATCTGCACAGCCAGGTCCGAGCATGTGTTCCTGGACAGGGAAGGCCGCCTTATCCGCATGAAACGCGATATGCCGGATTTCTGCGCTGCAATCGACACCTTGCTGCAATGTGAAGGCACAGTCTCACTATAAAATGTGTATCTCAGAGCAACGGGGAAAGGAGATTTCAAGAGTATGATGAAACCGTTTCTTGCGCTTCTCCTTGGAATGATGCTCCTTGTACCGACAGGTGACGTCGAGCAGAGGAACAGCGCTGCGTTTTACGGTTCGTTCACAGCTGAAAAGACATACAGCTATGACGGGCAGTACTACGCCCTGCAGACAGTTGAGAACAATCAGAAAGCGGGCACCCTCGGTGCAGGGGAAATAAAGGTAACGGTTTACCTTGCCGGAACAGATGAACCGATCTCAAGCTTTGTTCCCGCAAGAGCCTTGGATTTCTGGGGTATCTGCTGGGAAAAGGACAGCTGCGTCATCTGGACGCAGTCTGCCGATATCGGGATATACGGATACGAATACCGGGAAGGACAGTGGATCCTGAACGAAGGATTGACCCAGCCGGAATACATCATCAGCCGTTGGGATGATGAATACCGCGCGCATCCCGAGCTCTGGGACACCATCTGGCACAGCCCTACTGACCCGGATACCCCGATAAACTGATCAGCCTCTAAAAGCTGATAACTCAAAACTGAAAACTGTAAACTATCACCCTTCCCCATACTCCCCGTATTCACAGCCGATCCGGTCAGCTTCCACCTCGTCAACAGGCACAAGCTGACCGTCTTTTTTATCGTACAGCTTTACCGTGCCCCATCCGTTGCCGCCGTT
>DBXA01000141.1:0-2199 GCA_002309235.1 Christensenella sp. UBA1224
TGCCCGCGTTCCTGCCGCATAAGGTGATCATGCATTTCCCCATACTGTTTGACCGGAAAACGACGTATGAAAGATCTGCCCCGAGAGACGGGAGGATCGGATCGATCGATCGGGCAGCTTTATCGATACACTTTTCCGATAACGGACAGGAATCGATACGGATGACGGAATGGCTCCCCTGCCTCGCGAATCCGAGATGGCATTCCCGGTCAAGAGAATATTCCACCTTATTCCGGTAGGCGAAAGGAGCGTCCATTCCGATCGCCTGTTTTACGGGAACGTCTGCCGCCCCGCCTATACGGGAAAGGGCATCCTTCACGATCTGCGTCTTGTATCTCAGCGTTGACGGATAATCCATATGCTGGCAGCTGCAGCCGCCGCACCGCCCGAAATAGGGGCAGAACGGCTGAGCACGCTCCTGCGAGGGTTCCACGATATCAATAAGCTGCCCGACCGCATATCGGGCAGCTTCCTTTTCAAGGGCTATGCGCACTTTTTCACCCGGTATCGCGCCGCGCACGAAGACCACCCTGCCGTCCGGCAGGCGGCCGACGCCCTGCATTTCGGAACCGATACCGTGTATCGAAACAATATATCCTTCCATTTTTCAGGTGGACAGCTTGTCAAGAAGCTCCACATAGCTTGTGTTGATGAGCCTGTGATCGCCGAAGGTCTCTTCAAAAGGAACATGGACCACTTTATTATCCCGTACGCCGACAGCCACGCCGCCTATGTTCTGCTTCAGCAGCTCGACGGCGGCGGCACCGAGTTTGGAAGCGAGAAGCCTGTCGTTTGGCGTGGGAGAACCGCCGCGCTGGATATAGCCGAGCACGGTAGCCCTGATCTCGTGGCCGGAAAGCTTTTCCAGCATCCTGGCGAGCCTGGAGGAAGAGATCACCTCATGGCCGTCCTCGTTGAATTCCGGATGCTTCTCACAAAGCTTTACGATATCATCCGTCTGGGATTCCATAGCGCCTTCCGCCATGACGATGATGGTAGAGCGCTTTCCCTGCAGCACGCCCCACTTGATCCTGTGGGCGATATCGGTGATGCTCCAGGGTTTTTCCGGCAGGAGGACGAATTCCGCGCCGCAGGAGATAGCCGTATGAAGGGCGATATCCCCGCAGTTGCGCCCCATGACGGTCACAAGGCTCCCGCGTTCATGGCTGTCGCTCGTCTCGCGGATCTTATCGATGCACTCCACGGCAGTATTCACGGCGGTATCAAAGCCGAGCGTGAAATCCGTATAGGAAAGGTCATTATCGATGGTGCCCGGGATCCCGACCACCGGGAAGCCGAGGTTCGTCAGCGCCAGAGCGCCGTGGAAGGAACCGTCTCCGCCGATGACGACAAGCCCCTCCAGGCCCAGGGCGTGCATGTTGTCCACCGCCCGCTTCTGCACCTCCGGGTCAAGGAATTCCGTACAGCGCGCCGTCATCAGGAAGGTACCGCCCCTGTGTATCGTGTTGGATACGGAACGGGCGGTAAGTATCGAAAAATCATCCGCCGGGTCCTTGCTCTGCATGAGCACGCCGTTAAAGCCTCTTCTGAAGCCGACCACGCTCATATCATTCGCCGCTGCGACGCGCACAACGGAACGGATAGCCGCGTTCATACCCGGGGCATCGCCGCCGGAAGTGAGTACACCGATCCTCTTCATATCTGTTTTCCTCCGCATTACATGAGTTTTGGATCCACTATCTGGAGGCCGAAGCCCATGATCTCATCCTTCAGCCAGCACACCTGCGGCTGCGTCTGTTCCTCAAACTGTATCCCGCGCAGCTGCATATAGGCCTTTGCCCGCGCGATGGAATTGACGGCGACGGCGATATGCCCTGTATCGCCCTTTGCATCCGTCTTCATGCACTCCACCCAGGTGCCCGCATGATCCGCGCCTTTCCCCATGATCGGCTCCCAGGAAAAGGCTTTTGCCGTCTGCGCCGCTCTTTCCTCATTCCCGCAGTTAAAGGCGATATGATGGATGGAGAAGCCGTGCAGGGCAAGCACCGCCTTGCGGGTCAGCTCCCGTATCCCGTCAAACCGTCCTTGCGAAACGAGGGATGAAGGCACCATCCAGCTGCCCCCGCAAGCCGCTACCTTGCCGAAAGCCATGTACTCCCCGATATTGTCGGCATTGATGCCGCCTGTGGGGATAAAGCTCATATCCGGATAGGGAGCGGAAAGGGCTTTGATCGTCCG
>DBXA01000141.1:2213-2582 GCA_002309235.1 Christensenella sp. UBA1224
ATGCCGCCCATCGCCTCCGCCGGGAAAAATTTCACGGTCTTCAGGCCCATCTCGCGGGCAAGCTCGATATCGCTGCTGGTCGGGCAGCCGGGGAAAACAGGCCAGCCCTTTTCAACGCAGTATGAAACGACGCGGGGGTTAAAGCCGGGGGTTACGATGAACTTCGCCCCGGCAGCCGCAGCGGCGNNCAGCCTGCCCGGTATCCGTCACGGTACCCGCGCCTATCAGCATATCCGGAAAAGCCTTTGCCGCGGCGGCAATGCCGCCTTCGGCGGCCGCGGTCCGGAATGTGATCTCCGCGGCGGGGAGCCCGCCATCCCGCAAAGCCTCGCAAAGGGGAACGGCATCCTCCGCCCTGTCGATCCTGAC
>DBXA01000141.1:2627-2826 GCA_002309235.1 Christensenella sp. UBA1224
TTATCATATCCATAGCTCTGAACTCCATCTGTTTACTGGGTCTATTATACTTTCTTTCAGGGAGTAATTCAATATTTACATGATCCAGACGGACAGTTATGACAAAAAAAAACGGCCGGGTCTGAAGGCTGCCCGGCCGTGTCAAAGTATCTCAGCCGCCGAGATACGCTTTTCGGACATCATCATTATCGAGGAGCGC
>DBXA01000141.1:2839-3001 GCA_002309235.1 Christensenella sp. UBA1224
TACGATCCTACCGGATTCGAGCACATAGCCCCTGTCGGCCACCCGCAGCGCCATGGAAGCGTTCTGCTCCACCAGAAGTATGGTGATGCCGGTGGAATTGAGCTCCGTTATGATATCAAAGATCTGCTGTACGAGTATCGGGGCGAGGCCCATGGAGGGTTC
>DBXA01000120.1 GCA_002309235.1 Christensenella sp. UBA1224
CCCGAAGCACAGATGGACCGCTTCTTCATGCGGCTCAAGCTCGGGTATATGACCCGCGAACAGGAGATCTCCGTTTTGCGCCGTCCCGATGCAAAGCAACTGTTGGAGGAGATTTTCCCCGTCGTCAGCGGCGAGGAGATCGAGGCCCTGCGCGCCGGTTTCAGCGAAGTCCGCGTCAGCGACGACATAGCCAACTACATCATGGATATCGTCAACAGCACCCGCACCAACGAAACGATCGCCAACGGCGTTTCTACCCGAGGCTCTCTGGCTCTGTACCGCGCAAGCCAGATCTATGCCGCCATGCAGGGGCGCGATTACGTCATCCCTGAGGATGTGAAGAAGGAAGCTCTCTGTGTCCTTCCGCATCGCATCATGCTTGTCAGCAGCAGCCATGCCGATTACACACGTTTTATCTCCAATTTGATCGAAGGTATCGAAGTTCCGTTGGAAAAGCTATGATCACCTTACTCATATTTTTGGGCGTCGCTTTCATCCTTGTCATCGAAGCTGTCAGTCTATGGGGCAATACCCGTCAGCTGAAGGTGGAATTCGATTTGGATACGACGCTCGTTGAACCGGGGGAGCTTGCGACTCTGTATTATACTGTCAGCAACCCCCATCGACTGCCGGTACTGTATGTGGGCTTCTCTCTGTATTTCGATCCGGATGTGACCGTCTGCGAAGATAAAGAGTTTTGCAGACTCCACGTCAGCATAGACAGTACGGGCACGAGCGTACGCCATCACTTTTTTCTGCTGCCGCACAGAAAGTTCAGCGGAAAAGTACATTTTTCGCTAAATAAGCGCGGGCGCACAGAACTTGGCCGATATTTCATAGACACAGGCGATTTCCTTGGCCTGTATCCGATCATTGTCTCAGATGCGATCTACAAAAAGATCATTTGCACGGCTGAAAAATGCAGCATAGATGAGCTTGCCTTTCCCGGCGGAGAGATCGGCAATGTTTCCGTAAAGCGTTTTATCCTCGATGATCCCACGATGCTCCTGGGCTACCGCGACTATACTGGCCGTGAGCCCATGAAGCAGATTTCCTGGAAGCAGACGGCAAAGGTCGGCAAATTGATGGTGCGCCAAAATGACCATACCACCGATCGGGTTGCCGTCGTTCTGGTAAACATGGAAGGTTCGCAGCGGTTGCTTCTGGAAAGTTGTTTGAAACTCGTTCGGACAGTCTGCGAGCAGCTCGAAGAGGCGAAGATACCATATGAGCTGATGTCGAATGGAGATCTGTTTTCGATACCGGAAGGGATAGGCAGAGAACACCTGTTCCTGATCCTGCGTCGGCTGGGATTGTCGCGATTGGGCGGATTTACGTCCTTTAGCGACCTTGTGGAGCGCTGCGTGCGTCGTAGGCGCAGCAATTGCAGCTATATCGTGATCACGCCGATAATTGGGCCGGAGAGAAAGGCTCAGATAGATTATCTCGGCAGCCATTTGGACAGCCGTCCTATCGTATTAATCCCCAGTGAGGCGTGAACCGATGCATGATATCGAGCGAAAGAGGAGGTGAGAACATGAAAAAAATAAGCGTATCGAGGCAGTATGCCCCATTGCGCGTTTGCGCTGACATATGCTTTTATTTTTACACGATCTCCCTTTTTTCGTTTTCTGTGCTGTATACGGCTTCAGATGAACAGGGCGTCTATGGGGTCGTTACCAACCTTATCGCGCCATGGTCTCTTCAGTTGGCGGTCCTGGTGGCTGCGTGTCTTGTCCTCGGGTTTGTTATCATACGTATAGACAACATGGCACTGCGCTTTCTTTTGTCGCTGTTGCCGGGGCTTAGTTTTCTGATGAGCCCTTTTCGGTTGATCCTGCTGATTCATGCCGCCGCGTGGATATACTACGTCATAATACTGACGATCGGAAACTTCGAAATCCATCTCGACGTATACCGGCGGCGGATCCGCGTGATGCTTCTCGCCGCGTTGCTGCTGACGCTTTGTTTGATCATCTTTCATTTCGGCACCGACGACTGGTATAGCAAGAAGTTGTTTGGCGGAGAGATGTACGGCCTGCTCTTTTTCGTGTTGGCCGTGCTTTCGCTGCGCGGCATGCGGTTGAGTCTTGGCGCCTCGAAGAAGATGAGGATACTGGACGGCACATATGTGGTTGTCTTGCCGGTGCTGCTCGTCGCCGCTTTCTTCCTGCTGCGCTTTACAGTGCCCGCGATCACTTTTCTCTTCTCGCTTTTATCGCGCTTTTTGATCTGGGTGAGTCAGACCTTTTTTCCAGGAAGGAGAATGCCGGATATTTTCCATCCGCTGGAGGAGGAAGATGTCAATAAAGTGTTGAAAGAGGAAGGATCCCTTTCTTTGCCGTATGGAAATGACCAAAGTCCCGATGCAGAGCTGGTAGGCAGTGGAGCCCCTGCTCATTTTCATGTATCTATTCCCGTTGTTCTGTGCATCATGATCGCTTTTCTGGCCGGAGCTCTGATCCTTGTCGCCATCCGGCAGGCCAGCTGCAGACAGAAAAACCAGAAAAAGCCCAGGCTCGTGGGTGAACGCATGGAAAGGGTGCCATTTGAAGGGCTGCTGCGCCATAGATCCGGCGATTCTGGGCTTCCCGTCCATGTCAGGCAGATCCGCAGGATATATCGCACCTATCTGGAGCATATCCGTTCCCTGCGCATGCGAATATCCATTTCCGACACCTCCAAGGATGTGCTGGATCATTCGTCGGCATATTTGGACCTGCCGGAGAACGAACGGCTGCGGGATCTGTACATCGCCGCCCGATACGGGGACCCGAAAAAGGTCACCTCCGACCAGGCGGCTGAGGCCAAACGCTGCCTGTCCGCGATCGAATCGGCAAAGCCCTTTACCATGGATGAGTAGCCGGACATCCTTCTGCTATTGCATAAAAAAGGAGCCGCAGATGCGGCTCCTTGCTGTTGTAGGATCGATTAGCTCTGCACCAGATACTCGGAGATGAACGCGTCCAGATCCCCATCCATGACGGCTTGGATGTTGCCATTCTCCACGCCGGTCCGGTGGTCCTT
>DBXA01000164.1:0-736 GCA_002309235.1 Christensenella sp. UBA1224
CCTACCGATGCCGCCGGCGGCTATGCCGATTTCGAAACTCGCGGTGAACTCAGCAAAAAAGGCATCGATATTGAAGAAGTCCTCCGCAGCAACGATGCCTATAACGCCCTGAAGGAGACAGGAGGGCTCATATTCACAGGCCCTACCGGTACAAATGTGAACGATGTCGCCGTCGCACTCATCAGGGCGAAGGGGGCAGATCCCATCTGATATTGTTTTTTCAGTTCTTCAGAGAATTGATCGGAGCCGGGATACGGCCTCCCCTGGCGATAAACCCATCATTTGAAAACGGATTCACGGGCATGACCGGCGCATAGCCTAAAAGGCCGCCGAATTCCACCCTGTCCCCTGCCTTCTTGCCGACGGCCGGTATCACACGGACGGCCGTCGTCTTATTATTGATCATGCCTATCGCAGCCTCATCTGCGATAATGCCGCTGATGGCTGCTGCCGTTGTATCGCCCGGTACGGCTATCATATCGAGGCCGACAGAGCAAACACACGTCATCGCCTCGAGTTTTTCGAGGCTCAGAGCACCGGCCGACACGGCTTCTATCATGCCTATATCCTCACTTACGGGTATGAAGGCGCCGCTGAGCCCTCCTACGTGATTGCTGGCCATAACGCCGCCTTTTTTGACCGCATCGTTGAGGAGCGCAAGCGCTGCGGTGGTACCAGGCGCGCCTGTCATCTCAAGCCCCATTTCGGTCAGGATATGCGCGACGGAATCTCCGCG
>DBXA01000164.1:808-12024 GCA_002309235.1 Christensenella sp. UBA1224
GTCTCCGCAACGACATCGAACGGCTCTCCCCGCACCTCTTCCAAGGCTTTTTTGACCACGCCGGGCCCTGAAACGCCGACATTGATGACACATTCCGGCTCCCCAACGCCGCAGAAAGCGCCGGCCATGAAAGGATTGTCCTCCACGGCATTTGCAAATACGACCAGCTTAGCGCAGCCCAGGCCATCGCTTTCGGCAGTCTTTTCCGCTGTCATTTTGATGATCTCACCCATCTCCCTGACAGCGTTCATATTGATGCCTGCTCGGGTAGAAGCCACGTTTACGCTGGAGCAGAGGAAGGTCGTACTGCTCAAAACCTCCGGTATAGAAGCAAGCAGCCTCTCATCCGCCTTCGTCGCGCCTTTCTGCATAAGAGCTGAATAACCGCCGATGAAATTAACGCCAACCTCCCTCGCGGCCCTGTCAAGTGCAAGGGCAATAGGCCTTGGATCCGCTTGTGCGATCAGGCTGATCGGGGTAACGCTGATGCGCTTGTTGACGATCGGTATGCCGAACTCGTTTTCTATATCCGTTCCGGTCTTTACAAGGCCCGCTGCAGTCCGGCAGATCTTATCGTATACCTTCTGCGCACAGACCCGGGCATCGCTTCCTGCGCAATCCAGGAGATTGATCCCCAATGTGATAGTGCGGATATCGAAATTCTCCTCCCGTACCATGCGCAGCGTCTGGAGTATCTCACCATATTCTATCATAGCCGCCTCCGTCAGATCCTGTGCATGGCTTCAAAGATATCCATGCGCTGCATATGGATCTCCACCTTCGATTCTTCCCTGATAGGCTGGAGTTCTGTGTTGATCCCCTCATAATCCAATGAAGCACCGCTGATATCCACGATCATCATCATGGTAAAGCAGCCGTCCAGTATCGTCTGGGTGATCTCCAATATGTTGATATTCAATTCCGTCAGCTTTACCGCCACGCTCGCAATGATCCCTGTATGGTCAAGGCCGGTTACGCTGATCAGTGCTTTTTTCATATGATACCTCCGCTTATCATTCATACTCTGTTCTGAACATTTCCTGTAACAGGGATATATTGTAACATATTCAGCCCGATAAAGCACCTGCCATAATCTGTATTCCGTAAACATTCATCGTACAATCACTGATTTTGACTTATTAAACGTTTAAAAATTGCATACTTTACATAATTATCCTTGACATACCCGCTACAATGAATTATAGTACTATCAATAATTCATTTTCACGTGAGGCACAGATTAATGACAACATATTCCGATCTCTCGTCAGAAGAGCTCCGGCAGGAATATTCCCGCCTGCAGGAGCGATACAGTTCATATAAACAGTTAGGGCTCAACCTGAACATGAGCCGCGGAAAACCCTGCCCCGAACAGCTGAACCTTTCCATGGGACTGATGGATGTACTTTCCAGCAATGTGGATCTTCATTGCGCCGATGGTACAGACTGCCGCAACTACGGTGTGCTTGGCGGTATCCGGGAAGCGCAGGAGCTGCTGGGTTCCATTATCGAATGCCCGCCGGAAAGCATCATGATATACGGCAACTCATCCCTGAACGTCATGTATGACCAGATATCCCGTTCCATGACGCACGGCGTGATGGGTTCCACCCCCTGGTGCAAGCTGGATAAAGTGAAATTTCTCTGCCCTGTCCCGGGCTATGACAGGCATTTTGCCATAACCGAATATTTCGGCATCGATATGATCAATGTGCCCATGTCCGATATCGGCCCGGATATGGATATGGTGGAGGAGTTGGTATCCTCCGACCCTGCCATCAAGGGCATCTGGTGCGTGCCGAAATACTCCAACCCCACGGGGATCACCTATTCCGAGGAAACGGTGAAGCGTTTCGCGCGGCTGAAGCCTGCCGCGCCAGATTTCCGCATCTATTGGGATAATGCCTATTCCGTGCACCATTTGTATGACGACGACCAGGATTTCCTGATCGAGATACTCGCCGAATGTCAGAAAGCGGGAAATCCGGATATCGTATACAAGTTTACCTCTACCTCAAAGATCAGCTTTCCCGGTTCGGGTATCGCGGCGATAGCAACCTCTGAAAACAACCTAAAGGATATACGCCGTCAGTTCAGGATCCAGACGATCGGTCACGACAAGGTGAATCAGCTAAGGCACGTCCGCTACTTCAGGAATGTGGAGAGTGTCAGGGAGCACATGATGAAGCATGCCGCCATCCTCCGGCCCAAGTTTGAGCTGGTAGAACGCATCTTCGATGAAGAGCTTTCAGGCCTCGGCATCGGCACCTGGACAAAGCCCAAGGGCGGTTATTTCATCGCTTTCCAGTCGCTGCCGGGATTGGCGCGCAGCATCATTTCCTCCTGCAAGGAATGCGGCGTCGAGCTCACTGAAGCCGGAGCGACATACCCCTACCACAACGACCCGGAGAACAGCTCCATCCGCATCGCGCCGACATATCCATCCCTGAAGGAGCTTGAGAACGCCTCACATATCTTTGCGACAGTCGTGCGCCTGGAAACTGTCAGGCAGCTTCTGGAGAAGAGATAACGTAACAGAGATACACAGTAAAGCGCCGAAAGTCGTCAGGACCGCTCTCCGGCGCTTTTCCTTTACCCATCCTTGGTTTTGCGGTCAGACGCAAAAGAGGCTGCGGATATAGGCTATCTGCTCTTGGATGGACTCCTCCCCCGGGCCTCCCGTGCTCGTTCGCTTTTTCACGCATGTTTCAATGTCGATCGATGCATAAAGATCTTCCGTGAAAAGCTCCGAAAACTCCTTGTACTTTTCAAGCGGCAAGGTTTCCAGCACCCAGCCCCCGCGCATACACGTATTGACGATCTCCCCGCAGATCTTATAGGCGCTGCGGAAGGGCATGCCCTTGCGGACGAGGTAATCAGCGAGGTCTGTCGCGTTGATGAACCCCGCCTGTGCGGCCCTTTTCATATTCTCTGTGCAAGCGGTCATGGAACCGACCATCCCTGCCATGATATCCAGGCATGCCTTCACTGTATCGCAAGAATCGAAGATGCTCTCCTTATCCTCCTGCATATCTTTATTATATGCAAGGGGAAGGCCCTTCAGCATGGTGAGCAGCTGCATGAGATTCCCGTAGACCCTGCCCGTTTTTCCGCGCACCAGTTCCGCCATGTCCGGGTTCTTCTTCTGCGGCATGATGGAGGAACCGGTGGTATAGCTATCCGCAAGCTCTATAAAGCGAAATTCCCAGGACGACCAGAGGACCAGCTCCTCCGAAAAGCGGGAAAGGTGCATCATCAGTATCGATATGCAGGAGGCGAGCTCTACACAGAAATCTCTGTCTGAAACAGCATCCATGGAATTCAGGCAGATACCGTCAAAGCCGAGCTTTTCCGCCTCCATTTCCCGTAAAACGGGATACGTCGTGCCCGCCAGAGCACAAGCCCCTATGGGTGAAAGGTTCATCCTTCTGCGGCAGTCCTCTATCCTTCCCTTATCCCTGTCCAGCATCATGGCATACGCCAGCAGATGGTGCCCGAAGGTAACGGGCTGCGCTCTTTGCAGGTGCGTATACCCGGGCATCACAGCATCTTTATACATTTCTGCCTTGTCAGTGATCGTCAGTGCGAGCATACGAAGCTTTTCGAGTATGGCATCGCATTCCTGTCTGAGACAGAGCCGCGCATCCAGTGCGACCTGATCGTTCCTGCTGCGGGCGGTATGCAGTTTTTTACCCGCATCCCCTATCCTGTCTGTCAGTATCTGCTCCACAAACATGTGGATATCCTCGGCATTGGGATCCACTGTCAGCGCTCCGCTGTCCAGATCCGCGCGTATAGACCTTAAGCCTTCTATGATCTTTTCAGCGGATGCCGCATCAATGATGCCTGCCTCACCCAGCATTGCCGCATGCGCGGCAGATCCTTCAATATCCTGCCTGTACATGCGCCTGTCCACATGGATCGACGAGTTGAAAACATCTGCGATCTTTTCCGTTATCCCTTCTGTCCTGCCTGCCCACATCTTTGGCATAAGGCAGCCCTCCTCAGCAGCGCATGCGCGGTTTTACTTTTTTCCGTCCACCAAAGCCTGCACTCTGACAGGCAGACCAAACAGCGTGATGAAGCCTGCGCTGTCCTTCTGGTCGTAATCGCTCGCGCCAAAGGTGGCGATATCCTCGCTGTAGAGACTGTTCGGGCTCCAGATGCCCGCCTTCATGATATTTCCCTTGTAGAGCCTGAGCTTCACTTTGCCGTTCACTTTCTCCTGCGTCTTGTCGACAAAAGCGCTCAGCGCCTCCCTCAGGGGCGTAAACCACAGTCCGTTGTATACGAGCTCCGCGAAGGTTATGCTGATCCTCTGCTTTTCATGTGCTGTCATCTTATCGAGCGTGATGCTCTCAAGCGCCTCATGCGCTTTATAGAGTATCGTTCCGCCGGGCGTTTCGTAAACACCGCGGGATTTCATGCCGACAAGCCTGTTTTCCACGATGTCGAGAAGCCCGATACCGTTTTTACCGCCAATAACGTTCAGCTTCAGAATGATGTCCTTTGCGCTGAGCTTTTCCCCGTCAAGCGCCACCGGGACACCCTTCTCGAAATCGATCGTGATATAAACCGGTTCATCCGGTGCATCCATAGGCGATACGCTCATTTCCAGGAAACCGGGCTTTTCATACCGGGGCTCGTTTCCGGGATCCTCAAGGTCCATCCCCTCGTGCGAAAGGTGCCACAGGTTTTTATCCTTGCTGTAGTTCGTCTCGCGGCTGATCCGCAGCGGTACATGATGGGCCTGGGCGTAATCGATCTCCTCATCACGGGATCTGATCTCCCATTCCCGCCATGGCGCTATGACAGGCATATCCGGCGCGAAATGCTTGACCGCCAGCTCAAACCGGACCTGGTCATTGCCTTTGCCGGTACAGCCGTGGCAGATCGCATCGGCGCCCTCTTTCAAAGCGATCTCGACCAAACCTTTAGCGATGCAGGGACGAGCGTGACTTGTCCCGAGCAGGTATTCCTCATAAACAGCGCCGGCCTTCATTGTCGGTATGATGTATTCATTCACATATTCATCCGTCAGATCCAGTATATACAGTTTCGAGGCGCCGGTCTTGAGCGCCTTTTCCTCCAATCCGTCCAATTCATCCGCCTGACCGACATTGCCGCAGACGGCAATGATCTCCGGATCATTGTAGTTTTCCTTGAGCCACGGTATAATGACCGAAGTATCGAGACCTCCGGAATACGCTAGCACGATCTTTTTAATGTTCTTCTTATCCATGTTTTCATCTCCCTGTCGTTTATGTTCAAATAATACTTGCAGTAAAGTCATTTGTCAATGGGAGCAATGCATAATAATACACATTTAATGTATAATATCACAATCGCAAATTACCAAGGTTGTCTTCCGATCCATCCTTTACTTGACAATCTGTTTTGATCCCGGATAAAATGAAGACAGGCTAACGAAATATACAAGGAGTGATCCATATGATCAGGGTAAGCTTCAACGATGGCTGGATGTTTTCAAAATCCGGACCTTCCCTTATGGGTATACTCGGCGGGGCGGCTCCTGCAAGTGAGCCGGTACAGCTGCCTTACGACGCAATGATACGCGAAACACCTTCCAGGGATGCACTGAGCGGCGCCCAGACGGGATTTTATCCCGGCGGAGAGTATACCTATACAAAGGTATTCCCCGTCCCTGCTGAATGGGAAGGCCAGGAGCTTCTGGTGGAATTCGAGGGCGTATACGAGATCGCTCAGGTCTATGTGAACGAAGCGCATGTCAAGACCAATCTCTACGGGTATTCGGGCTTTTACGCGGATATCAAGGATTATGTCAAATACGGCGAAGACAACACCATCCGCGTCAACGTAAATAACCCGACACCCAACAGCCGGTGGTATTCCGGAAGCGGCATCTACCGTCCTGTCAATCTCCTGCGCGGCGATCTTGTGCATATCGCGGCAGACGGCGTAAAAGCCACGACTCTCACCGCTGACAGCACTTCCGCGATACTGAATATCGAAACCAGGATCGTAAACAGCAGCCGCAAAAAGCAGCCGATCGCCATTGAATGCACGCTCAGTCGAGGGGGCGAAGCGATCAAGAAGGACACGGTGCATCTTACTCTCTGGGCCGGAGACAATGAGACCGTGCGTCAGAACCTGAATATCCCCAACCCCATGCTCTGGAATATCGATACACCGGATCTTTATGAACTCAACGTCAATATCCTGCAGGATGGAAATATACTGGATACGGTCAGTGAAAAGATCGGTCTCAGGGTCCTCTCCCTGGATGCCGAAAACGGCCTTCGCATCAACGGTAAACCCGTCAAGCTGAAGGGTACCTGTATACACCATGACAACGGCATCATCGGCGCATCCACCTTTGCCGACGCAGAGGACAGGCGCGCCCGTCAGATGAAGGAGGCCGGCTTCAACTCCATCCGCAGCGCCCATCACCCAATGAGCAAGGCTATGCTCGATGCATGCGATAAGTACGGCATAGTCGTCATGGATGAGCTTGCGGATATGTGGTATGTACATAAGAACCGCAATGATTTTGCCACATATTTTGAAAACTGCTGGCAGGAGGAAGTCCGAAGGATCGTCGAAAAGGATTATGACCATCCCTGCGTGATCATGTACAGCTCAGGAAACGAGATCATAGACCTCGGCAATCAGGCTGGAGGCCGCATCAACCGCGCCATCTGCAATCTTTTCCATGATCTCGACAGCACCCGCTATACCACCACTGCCGTCAATGGCATGATCAGCGCAGGCGTATCCGGCGTCATGCCTGCCATTATAGGCGATATCATGAAAGCCAAGGGCATCGATCCCGCTGCCCTTCAAAAGGACGGTTCTCCTGAGGATGGAATCGGCGGCATGAACATCATGATGAGCCTGATGACCGATGATCTGTTCACATCTCATCCCCTTATGACGCAGGCACTGGAGGAAGCCTCTCAGGCGGAGGATATCGCCGGTTTCAATTACCTAACCGGAAGGCATGAGCTTGAAAAGGAGCTTCATCCCAACAAGCCTATCGTCGGCACGGAAACCTTCCCTGCAGAGATCGTAAGACTCTGGCGCATCGTGGAGGACAACCCCCACGTGCTGGGCGATTACACCTGGACAGGTTATGATTACCTTGGAGAAGCGGGCTGCGGCATCTTCTATTACGACGGAACGGTCAATTTCTCTTCACATTTCCCGGACAGGCTCGCTTATATCGGTGATATCGATATCATCGGCACCAGGCGTCCCATCAGTTACCTGCGCGAGATCGTTTACGGTGACCGGAAAACGCCGTATATCGCCGTCACAAGGCTCGACCGATACGGCATGAAGCACTCACAGACTAAATGGATGTACAAGGATCAGGTATCAAGCTGGACCTGGCCGGGATTTGCGGGCAAGCCTACAGAGGTTGAGATCTTCTCCGCCGATGAAGAGGTGGAGCTGTTTGTCAACGAAAAGTCCTACGGCAAGAAGAAGGCAGGCCGAGCAAACGGGTTTATCGCCACATACGACGGCGTCCTCTTTGAACCGGGGCAGGTCACTGCCGTAGGCTTCTGCGGAGGACACGAAGTCAGTCGGACAGTTCTCGAATCGGCAGGCCCGGATGTTCTCCTCCGTGTAAAAGCAGATGCGGATTCGATCAAAGCAGACCCCATGTCCCTTGGCTATGCAGTGCTCTCCCTCACCGATGCACAGGGAAGAGAAAACATGTTCGCAAAAGAGACGGTGACCGTATCGATCGAAGGCCCGGCAGTGCTCGAAGGCTACGGCAGTGCCGATCCGCAACCCGTACGAGGTTACCAGGATAACACCTGGGAGACATATGACGGCAAGCTGCTCTGCGCGATACGCTCTACCGGAGAAAAGGGCATGATCAAGCTGACCTTTACATCCGCTGACGGCAAACAAGCCGTAACATACATTCAAGCGAAATAGATCGATCTTCGGGAAGAGACGCTCACAGCAGCCAGACGCGCCTCTTCCTTTTTTTTCCACAGTGTTTATCAAGAGAAACAAGCGGCATTACAGTACAGCACATGCAGAAAGGAGTGCTTGTGAAGTGAATCGGTTTGATGAACCCGCCCAAAGAAAAGGAACCGCCTGCATCAAATGGGATTTTCAGGAAGCGGATTTCAACGGACGAAGCGGCTTGCTGCCATTCTCTATCGCTGATGCGGATTACAGGACGTATCAGCCCATCATTGACGCTCTGAAAGCGAGGCTTGACAAGGGCGTCATCGGCTACACAGACCTGGATGATGCATATTATGAGGCAGTCAGGAAATGGTGTGACAGACGGCATGACTGGCAGATCGAAAACAACTGGATCGTCCCCGTGGGCGGGATCGTTCCTGCTATGTGCACAGCCATTGAAGTATTGACTGAACCCGGAGACGGCGTTATCGTTCAGCCTCCTGTTTACGACCCTTTCTACACGATCATCAATGCATCCGGCAGGACGATCCTGAAGAACGACCTTCTATTGACGGATGACGGTTACCGCATGGATTACGGCAAGCTGGAAGAGCTGGCGAAAAGCGGTGCGAAAATGCTGCTCCTTTGCAGCCCGCATAATCCGGTATGCCGTGTCTGGACGAAAGAGGAGCTTAAGGAACTTGCTGATATCTCTGTCCGGTACGGCTTGATCGTGATCAGTGATGAGATCCATTGGGATCTGATGCTGCATGGAAACAAGCATGTGACCATGGGACAATTCCGTGATCTGCACGATAAATTGATCGTCTGTACCAGCTGCAGCAAGACCTTCAATATCGCGGGGCTTGAAACATCCAATCTGATCATACCGGATAAGACGATCCGCGAGAGGTACCAGGCGTATCTGTATGCAAGGTATCTGTTTGTACCGAATACGCTTGGGCTGGAAGCCGTAAAAGCCGCCTATCGGGACGGAGATAAATGGGTAGACGCTCAATGCTCTTATCTGACACAAAACGCAGTACTGGCAGAGGATTATCTTGCAAAACGCCTTCCGGAAGCAAAATTGGCAAAGCCGGAGGGAACCTATCTTCTCTGGATGGACTTGAGAGCGTTCGGCAAGACAAGCGATGAACTGATCGAAAGGATCGCCCAAGCCGGAGCCGGTTTGAATAACGGCTTTCATTACGGAGAAAACTATGACGGTTTTGTCCGGATGAATATCGCTTGCCCGAGACAGCAATTGAAAGATGGACTCGACTGCATATACAGAGCATTGAAAGGAGCATGAGCATGGAGCAGAAAAAGCAAGACGGTCAGCTCAAACGGGTATTAGGCTTGGGTGACCTTATGGGTATCGGAATAGGTCAGATCATCGGTTCCGGTATCATGGCACTGACAGGCATCACCATAGCACTGACGGGAGCGGGAACACCTCTTGCCTTCATCGTGGCCGCGATCCTCGTGATCTGTCCTAACCTGGTATTGGCTGTTCTTGGAAGCGCTGTACCGGCTACCGGGGGTATGTATACCTATGTTCGCGATTACATAGGACCGAAAACCGGCCTGTACTATCTGTCCCTTCTTGTCGCAGGACAATTGGTCCTCGCGATGTTCGGCATAACCTTCGCCGAATATGCCTGCAGCCTGGTACCGGGCTTATCCGTCACATGGGTCGCCTTCGGTATACTGACACTCTGTTTTGTGATGAATCTGCTAGGAGTCGAAATGGCGGCAAAGCTGCAGAATGTGCTTGTCATTGTGTTGGTCGGCGCTATGCTGCTGTTTGTCGGATTCGGACTTCCGAAAGTAGACTGGTCGGTATTCAAAGGCGGTATCAAGGCTATCATGCCAAACGGGTTTATCAGCTTTATGACAGGAGCGAGTCTTCTGACTTTTGCGACGGGAGGAGCCGAGTTCTTATCCGAGCTCGGCGGTGAAATGAAAGATCCCGGCAGAGATCTTCCCCGGTCTATGATACTGAGTACGGCAGCAGTAGCGATCCTTTACGCTTTTATCGGCATCGTAGCAGTAGGCGTGCTTCCGATCGAAGAAGTGGCGGAAGAAACACTCGTACCCGTTGCACAAGTGATCTTTCCTAAGCCGCTGTACTATTTCTTCATCGTCGGAGGCGGTATGTTCGCCGTCGCTTCCACACTGAACGCGACATTCACCTGGTGTACAAAGGGCCTTCTGATCGCAGCGGAAGAAGGCTGGCTTCCAAAGGGGGCTGCCAGGATAAGCCGCAGAGGTACTCCGTGGGTCCTGCTGATCGTTTTTTACATCATCGGCGCGATCCCGATACTGACCGGGCTTGACATAAGTACGATCGCCCGTCTCGGAAACGGCGTATCCCTCATTTATGTGCTCTTCCCCATCTTTACAGGTTATCTCATATATAAAAAGAATCCGGACGCCATGGCAAGATCCTCCTTCAAGATAAGACCTGTCCCCCTCTTTATCCTGACGACCATCGCGCTTATCGGATATATCATAGCCGCCATCCTCAACTTCGGTGATATCTCCAGCGCCTGGCAGATGATGCTGATACTGAGCGCCGTGGTGATCCTTTATGCTTTCCTGCGGGAAAAGCAATTGAAGAAGAAAAAAGGATAGAAGCAGAACGTACTATTCTACAGGTGATCACTGCTTGACGTAAAAAGGATCGGGGCTGATCCAAAACCGGATAAACCCCGATCCTTTTTTCTTATCCACCTATCAACGGATCCTGAGTACTCCCGTATACCTCGTCGGCATTTTTACCGGTATCGGAACACTCAGTACGCTGTATTCATAATGGAAAGGCAGTTCTCCCGCCCCGAGCAGGGATACGGAATGGATCTCCTGCCCCTCGAAGCTGCGCAGCACCGCTGTCTCACCGGGCTTTAAGCCCATCATGAAGGCGTATACAGCGCCATCCTTCTGCGTAAAGCGAAAATCGCTGCGGTTCCAATCCGTTTTATCTTCCCGGAAGCCCTCTATCCTGACTCTCGTCTCCCCTTCCCCGAATACGCGCCACGGGCGTGTGCCGTATACAGCCTCCGCGTTAACGGCGAACCATCCGGCCAATTCACGCAGGATGAATTCAGCATCGTCATCGATAGAGCCATCCGGCCTCTGCAGCACGTTCAAAAGCATACAGCCGTTTTTGGAAATAATATCCGCCAGCATCTCTATGATCTGATCCGGCTGTTTATAGGGGAAGTGCACATCGTAGAACCAGTTGCCTATGCAGGTATCCGTATGCCATGGTGCAGGCATGATGCCGGGCAGCTGGCTCTTTTCGA
>DBXA01000164.1:12173-14492 GCA_002309235.1 Christensenella sp. UBA1224
GCTGCCGAAGGGCAGCGCGCCATCCGTATATAGTATTTCAGGCTTGAAGGTATCGATCATCTCCGTAACGGCTTTGAGCCAGTATGCCTTGAACGCTGCGTTGCCTGTATACCAGGGCCTTGCTTCCTTCGGCTCATCCGTGCCATGCTCATAGTTATCGAAGTAGAAGTCGCGGTAAGCAGGATCATTCCCGTCATATGGAACCCCTGCATAGGGACCTGTGGCGTCGCAGCCCTTGTTGACACGCCACCAGGAAAAGGAGGCGCCCAGATGCTCGGTAATGCCAAAGGGCAGATGATACCTGTCCGCAGCTTTCTTCCACAGAGCAAGAATATCCTTGTGAGGTCCCACATTTACGCTGTTCATGCGGTTGACCTTTGAAGCATAATTGAAGAAATGATCATGGTGCGTGGCCTGGGCGACAAAGTACCTGGCGCCCGCCTTGTAGTATTTATCCATCAGCGCTTCCGGATCAAAGGATTCCGCTTTCCAAAGCTCGACCAGGTCCTTATAGCCGAATTTGGAAGGATGCCCGTAATGCCGCACGTGGTATTCATACTGGGGCGTACCCTGTATGTACATATTGCGGGCATACCAGTCGCCAAACATAGGCACGCTCTGCGGTCCCCAATGGCTCCAGATGCCGAATTTCGCATCTCTGAACCATTCCGGGGCGGTATAGCCGCGAAGGGAATCGAACGTAGGTTCAAATCTTTGGTTCATACTCATTTGCTTTTCCTCCATGCATGAAAAAACACTTCCCCACCTGCGAAAGCCGCAGGTGAGGAAGAGAAGAACAGAATCCGTTTATTTGAAAGCCCTGTCATAAGCCGCCTGGGCAGTTGCGAGGTACTGGCTCATGCCCATGCTTTCCAGTGTGGACTGGAAGGTATCCCAATCAGCGTCGAGATCCAGCTCGCCGATCACGAAGCGGGTCGCGCATTCGTTGACATAATTGTTCATATCCACCTGGATGGTACCCAGGGAATTGATCTCTTCTTCCGTATACGCAAGAGAACCGACCAGGATCTTCGGGCACTTGCCGTAGCGGGCGATGATGCCGTCACGCCAGTCATCAGCATTGTACTGGGAGATCGGGTTCTCGTACACGGTCGCCGGCTTCAGAGCGGTAAGGCCGATAGGCTGCCATGTGAAGGAGTTCACATTCCAGATCTCATCCGTCTGCTGGCCCCATGCGAGAGCCATGTTCGCTGAGGTAAAGAGAACGTCCGTGTAGCCCAGAGCGCTGTAGTACGCGCCGAAAGCCTTATCCTCATCAGTAGCCCAGCGCCAGTATTCACCCTCGCGTCCGTAGCGGATGGTTAGAGTCGTTTCGGTATCGCAGCAGAGATCAAGCAGGCGGAAAGCGATCTCCGGATCCTCACAGTCACAGGTGATATAGTGGTTGTAGTTAGGCTCGACAGCATGAGTCGGAGAATACGCTACGCCTTCAGGCCCTTCGATAACGCCGAGAGTCGTATAATCCACACGGCGCTCTGCCAGAGCGTGCTTTGCGAACATGAAGGAACGGTGGGAAACAGCGGCGCCGACCACATCAGGCGCGTCGCCTGTAACATCGGTCATCGCCTGCAGGCCGTAACGATCCTGGGAAAAGCTCAGGTCGGAAATAAGGCCCTCGGAATATAGCTTGTGGATGTAGCGCAGGCCTTCACGGTATTCCTCCAGTGTGTAGGGCAGGTAGAGGTTGCCGTCATCATCCGAACAGAGCTGAGAAGCAGAATCCTGGTTCGGATAGTAGGTAAAGGAGTTGATCAGGATGTTGATGACATTTCCGGTCCATCCTGTATGGCCGACCAGAGGTATCTCGTCCGCAAGGCCATTGCCGTTCGGGTCCTTGGTCTTGACAGCCAGCAGATATTCATACAGATCATCCGTTGTCACCGGGATATCCATGCCCAGCGCATCGAGGAAGGTATTGTTGATCAGGATGCCGAAGGACCAGGCATCCGCGACAGTCTCAAGCCAGAAGGGGAAGCCGTAGAGATTGCCGTCGGAGGAAAGGCCGGTCTTGATGGTGATCTCCTTCTTGCCGTCCGGTACATACTTCATGCCGTCCCAGAAGAAGTGGGCAAGATCGCCATCGTCAAAGAAATCGTTCAGTGGGATGAAATAGCCCTGGCGGCCGTAGCTTTCACGCTCAACGGCGTTGAGGCCGAATGCCCAGAGGGTGTCGGGCAGCTTCTCACCCGCAGATGTCATCAGCTGCAGCTGCTGTCTGTACTCCGAGTTGTCAAAGAGCTGTACTTCAATGTCAATGCCGCTGCGCTCGCGCAGATAGTTGGTCAGATGGTTATTGTC
>DBXA01000164.1:14558-15855 GCA_002309235.1 Christensenella sp. UBA1224
ATGATCTCGTTATAAGCGAGACCGGGGACAGCCAGTGCGTACACAAGCAGCAGCACCAGCATCAGATAAGCTGTCCTTTTCATGTACGATCCCTCCGAATATTTATTTTGAGTTAACCCTTAACACATTTTAACATGCTTTACACATTCATGCAACTGTTATTCGAATAAAATGCGTAAAATTGCATCCCTATTCTGCCAAAGGCATAACATGAGACGGCTCTCCCCGGCATTCACACACGCAGCGATTTGGGCTATAATATACGGGAAAACATTAAACAGAAAAGAGGATACATATGCTGAAAGATCTCGTGATCCGAAACAGGAGCTACCGCGGCTATGACCCCAGCCGTAAAATGACGAAAGAAGAGCTGGAATCTCTTGTGGATCTCACACGGTATACCGCATCCAGTGTAAACCTGCAGCCGCTCAGGTACCATATCGCATGGAAAGAGGACGAAGTGGATACGATACAGGGAATGACTAAATGGGCGGCTGCACTCCCGCATCTGAAGCTGCCCTTTCCCGGGAAGCGCCCGACGGGCTTTATCATCATCTGCATTGATACATCTCTCGCCCCTAATCCGACTGTTTTCCTGAGAGATGTGGGCATAGCCGCGCAGACCATGCTTCTTGCCGCCGTTGAGCAGGGGCTCGGCGGCTGTATGATCGGGAACTTCGACAAAGATGAAATCCGGAACAAACTGGATCTGCCAATAAATGCCGAACCCAATCTGATCGTTGCCATAGGAAAGCCGGATGAGGACATCACGCTTACCCATGTCGGGGCAGACGGGAACACGCGCTATTACAGAGATGAAACGGGGCAGAAGCATTTCGTTCCCAAGCGCTCGCTCAATGAAATACTGATCTGAATCTTAATCTTCCATGTCTGTTTTCTAACATGTGAAGAGTATTATACTACCAAACAAATAAAATAATACAGGAGTGAAAAAAATGACAGATAAAAAAGTTCTTACGATCCAGGATATCTCATGCTTCGGGCAGTGCTCGCTGACCGTCGCCCTTCCGATTATCTCCGCATGCGGCATAGAGACCGTAGTTCTTCCGTCAGCCGTGCTTTCGACCCACACAGGCGGTTTTAAGAATTTCACTTTCAGGGATTTGACGGACGATATGCCCGCCATCCAGAAGAGTTGGCTAGAGAACAACATCAGTTTTGACGCATTCTACACAGGTTATGTCTGCGAAAAGCAGATTCGACCGATTTTGGACATCATGGAGGCCTGCGCCGCGCCTGGCGCCCTCCGTATCGTTGACCCTGCGATGGCCGACAA
>DBXA01000179.1:0-1268 GCA_002309235.1 Christensenella sp. UBA1224
GGACGGGATCATGGTCCCGCGTACCGAAACGGTGGAGCAGCTGAAGACGGCAGTCGATGCGATCAGGTTCGCGCCTGTCGGACGCACGGGCTACGGCGGCTGGGGGATACTGCGCCCGGGTGAAACGGTAGAGACCTGTCAGCGTCTGCTGCTGCCGCAGATCGAATCCCCGAAGGGGCTGAAGCAGATGCCCGAGATGATCGAGCGCTTCGGTGAGCATATCGACGGGTTCATTATCGGTCCCAATGACCTTTCCATCATGCTGGGCGTTCCCAAACAACTGGATCATCCGTCGGTCGTTGAGCATATACAGATGGTCTTTGATGTCTGCAGAAAGTATAAACTGTCATGCGGATGCTACGCGAAGGATATGGAGCATGCGCGCCTGTACGCAAAAATGGGTGCGAACATCTTCTGGGTAGGAGATGACCGCACCTATATCAGGAAAGGCCTGGGGGAATATGTGGACGGGATCGCAGAGCTGTGAGGACAGCGCTGATTCCAATTACTTGATCTGATCCATTCGCAGGAATGCCTTCTGGCACCATGCGAATACTGCCCCGAAGGCGGCATCGAAATCATAATCATCCGGGAGCTTTGACATCGTAAGCATGCGACGGTCTTCTTGAGAGACCGTCTTTTTCAGTTCTTCCCGGGTCTGCGCGAAAGTACCGGTCTCGAGATAGCATATGTTCTGGATCAGGTAGAAGAGTCCCTTGCAGGTATCGCGGAACTTCCGGACGTTCTTGTCACGGTCCGAATGGATATACCTGTGACAGAGCTCGTGGTACAAATTGCCGAGGTTGAACTTCACAAAATTGATCTCGTCCGCCCGGGACGCTTCCGGCAGATAGTCCGAGAGCTTTCCGTACAGGTCTTTCGTTGTATGCGCGAGATGGCATACCTCCAACGGAGTCCAGTGCTGCATCTCATCCCTGCCGCAGATAAAGCCGCAGGCCTTTTCTGGACAGCCGGTCCTAAACAGGATCCCGCGGTATACATCCATGTCCTGCACTGAAAAACGGTCCAGGATAAGCATGACGTCTATATCGCTGTTTTCCGTCGCCTCACCGCGGAGATAGCTGCCCTGGAGGCCGGCGTAAAGGAGTCTTTCCTTGAATGCGGACCTGCATTCTGCGATCAGGCTGTCCAGGTATGAGTTGATATCGATCATGGTTTCCTCCTTGTCATGGGTTCATTCTGTAGCGCATGAACCCGCTGCATCCGATCTGTGAGAACTCGGAAAATCCGAGCGATTTATAGAACGC
>DBXA01000179.1:1314-2652 GCA_002309235.1 Christensenella sp. UBA1224
TCGAGCATTGCTTTCAGAAGCGCCGTACCGATGCCCTGGTGCTGTCTATCCGGTTTTACGAGGATATCCTGGATGAACACGATCGTGGCGCCATCGCCGACAGCCCTCGCGATGCCGGCCAGCTGATCACCTTCGTATGCTGCGAGTATGAGCAGTGAGTTCCTGTAGCCCTTCTCAAGCGCGGGCATATCGCGGGTGTATGCTGTCCAGCCGACGGAATCATAGAGGCTGCGGATCTCGTTTTCATTGAAGTCTTTATATTCCCGGATCTCCATACTGACCTCATTGGGATGGTATTAAGTGTTATTGTTGCATGACTGATTTTACCACAGACGGCGGGAAAAAGCCATAAGCCGGGAACTCGAATGCATAACAAAGGCACAGCCGTTCTGCTGTGCCTTGAAAATGAACAGATTCTGCTTTATCAGGTGAAGATCACCATTTGTTGTGGACCTTTTCGGCAAAACCGGTCAGGTCCCTGACTGTGACGGACTGCCCGTCATCCAGCACGGCCGTGCCGCTGAAGCGCCCGAACACCTGATGCTGGTCAGAGAGCAGGAGCTTGAAATCCATGCATGCGCTGCGGTCGAGGATCGGGGCAAACTCAAGGGACAGCCGGCCTTCGTCATCCCCGATATGCCAGGGCTTCAGGTAGTCTTCCCTGCCGCCGGCCATGGGGATATCAAAGCGCACGCGGCCGAGCTTGCTCGCGACGCCGTCGCAGAAGAGCATGTTCTCGCTGGCGGCAGAGGTATCGCCGAAACCATAGCCGAGATTGAAGCCGAACACATGCCCGTCGGCCAGGCCGCTGGCGGAGCCCCAGTACCAGGTGTTCTCATATGTCCATACGCCGCGGCCCCAGTCCAGGACGCCGAAAGCGGAGTCAGGGGAGAAGGCATATTCCTTCCCGTCGAACTCAGCCTTGCCTTCGGCACGCAGGCAGTTGATCTTCTGGTTGTAGTAGAACGCTTTGGGCTTCCCGGCAAAGGGCGTCGCGATCACCATGCTGTCCTTCGGCGTACCGGTAAGCGTGATATCAAAGCGGATCGTTTTGCCGTCCACGAAATTGTCCATATATCCGGACAGATGCCGTACGCTGCCGTCATTCAGGAAGCTCAGTGCGTAATCCTTGCCCTTGACGGAGATGTCCCCGCGCTCGCTGGTGGCGGGAAGGCCGCGGTGCCCGAGCGGGAGTATGCACATGCGGGATGTGGTCTGCTCGGTTCGCTTCTCAAAATTGAGAAGCGATATGCTGTCAAGGCCCATATACCCGTTATCGGCTATGGTCAGAGCAAGCCCGTAATGATCGTTGCCAATATAGTAATAATCCCATTCCTT
>DBXA01000143.1:0-4568 GCA_002309235.1 Christensenella sp. UBA1224
CTGTCGCACAGGTCGAGGAGGCCGGGATCGGGCGGGTTGTGGGCAGTGCGCAGCGCGTTGCAGCCTGCCTCCTTAAGCTTTCGCAGCCGCTTTTCCCATACGCTTTCGGGCACTGCGGCGCCAAGACAGCCGGCATCGTGGTGTACGCATACGCCCTTTATCTTCATCCCCGTGCCGTTCAGGAAAAAGCCCTTGTCCGGATCGAATGAGAAAGTGCGTATGCCGGCGGGGATCGTTTCCGTATCCTCTTCACTCCCGGATGCCGCGGTGCAGGAAAGCGTATAGAGATATGGATCATCAGGGCTCCAGGAATGGGGATCCGGAACGGAAAGGGAAGCTGTTCCATAGGGCTTATCCGCGTGCGTTTCGGCTGCGACGCAGCCTTCACGGTCGATCAGACGGAAGGTGATATCCTCCATGCCTCCTGTTTTGTAATCGACGGACAGGATCGCGCGGTTTTCCCCGAGCCGTTCGGTCCGCACGAACAGGGAATCCCTCAGGAAGCCACCCTTGGGAGTTGTTTCGAGATATACATGGCGGCAGATGCCGCTGCCCGTATACCAGCGGGAATCGGCTGTCTGTTCGTGTTCGACGCGCACGGATACCACGTTTTCGCCGGGCTTTATAAATGGTGTGAGATCCATGGAAAAGCTTGTGTATTTATAGGCGTGCGCCCCCAGGTAATTGGAATTGATCCAGACGCGTGTGCGTCCGTAGACGCCTTCAAAGGCGATGCGCACGCTCTTTTCCCCGATATCCTCAGGGAGTGAAAAGTGCTTCCTGTACCATGCAGTTCCGCCCGGCAGGTAGCCTGTGCCGCTGGAATTGGCTTTATCGAAAGGATATTCCACAGCCCAGTCATGGGGAAGCGTCACATGGCGCCATGCCCTGTCGTCATATCCCATAAAACCTGCGTCAGCCGTATCGCCGTAATGAAACAGCCAATCCGTATCCATTATTCTTCTGTCTGCCATGATCCCCTCCGGAAATTCTTCATCATGTCGTTGGTAAGGCTCAGGTCATTGGGCTGCAGAACGATATCTTCCCGCCTGACCCACTGGGCGTATTTCAGTTCCTTTTCCTCCATATGGATCTCGCCGTCTCCGTCAGCCTCGCAGTAGAAACCGGCCAGTATGTCCTGGGCGATGCCCCACGGCTGGGATTTATAGTAACGGATGTTTTTGACCTTTACGCCGGTCTCCTCCATTACTTCCCTTTCCACCGTCTGTTCCAGCGTTTCCCCGATCTCCGTGAAGCCCGCAACCAGTGCGTTATGCGCGAATCCCGTTCTGTAGCGCGTGATCAGCAGGCAGTCCCCCTTTACCACGCCTACGATCACGGCCGGATTGATGCGGGGATATACGATATTTCCGCAGCAGGTGCATGTAAGCGCACGTTCCACGGCATGGGGCGTGTTTGTTTTGCCGCACCTGCCGCAGAAGCGGTTGTCAGCGTACCATCTCCACAGGTGGTAGGCCGTGAAGGAGGCAAAGAGTTCTTTTCCGTAAGCCGCGTCTCTGAGCTCTCTCATGCTCCTGTAAGAGAAACCGGGTATGGAAGCCTGCGTATCCTGCGGTGCCAGGAAAAAACAGGCGTCATCCAGGCAGAATAGGTAGATCGCATTTTCTGCCGGGATCATTTCTGCCATTGGAAAGAGAATTTTTCCTTCTGAGATACCGACATAGAGTTTCCCATTTTCGTCAAAGGGCAGTATATAGTCATTATTCCGGGGAAGGCGCGGCGAGTAAACATTGATAAGCCTGGAAGGCGCGATATCCTGTATCACGGAATGGTCATCTCCTCGGTATTCATTTGACAGTGCCTTCTTATATCCGATACAGATATTATATGTGATCTAAAAAAAAAAACAAGAAGGATCCTTTTGTTTCCGTAATGTCTATCGTGATGGACAAAAACAGCTGTGTCCTGTATACTCGGCATATCGTTAACAGGAAGGCGGCAGGATGAGATATGAGTCTTTTCTTTGGGAAACACAAGCAAAAAAACGCTTTATTGGCAGAGATACCGTTTGACAGGGAAAGGCAGTATGCCGTGATCCGCGGTTCCATATGCACAGGTGAGCGCACAGCGGGCTTTAAGGACAGGGATACCGGGCACTTTACGGAAGTGATGGTCATCCGGTCAGATGAGGATCTTGCTTTGTTTCGTGATACTTACAAACTTACGGATATCAAGACAGAGTATTAGGATATGGAAGAATTGCAACGGAATGTTCCCTGTGGTATACTAAAATGAAGGTTGTCAGTCTGTCCGTGCATCGGACAGACAAGCTTTCATTGCGCTTCTACAGGAGGATGAGTTCATGATACCTAAGATGATGGATGCATTGGTCAAGACAGAAGCTGCGCCGGGTCTTGTGTTGAAGCAGGTCCCCGTTCCGGAAGTTGGGATCGGCGAGGTGCTTATCAAGATCCATAAGACGGCGATCTGCGGGACCGATGTGCATATTTTCAATTGGGATCCCTGGGCGCAGGCACATATACACCCTGCCATGACGATCGGCCATGAGTACGTAGGCGAGATCGCAGCGCTGGGTCCCGGCGTAACAGGTTATCATGTTGGCCAGATCGTGTCCGGAGAAGGACACATCGTTTGCGGACGCTGCCGCAACTGCCGCGCCGGCAACGGGCAGTGGTGCAAGCACACCAAGGGTGTGGGTGTAGACCGCGACGGCGCTTTCGCGCAGTACCTGTGTATCCCGGCCACGAACCTGATCGTCATTCCGGAGGGCATCGATGAGGATGTCGTATCCTTCTTTGACGCTTACGGCAANNACCATGTTCGATGTGATCGGTGAAGACGTGCTCATTACCGGCGCGGGCCCCATCGGCGTGATGGCGGCGGGCATCTGCGCGCATAACGGCGCGAAGCATGTTGTGATCACGGATATCAACGATTACAGGCTGGATCTTGCGAAGAAGATGGGCGCCACCGCGACCGTGAACCTGAAAACCCAGGATCTGGATGAGACCATGAAAGAGCTTGGTATTATCGAAGGCTTTGACGTAGCCTGCGAGATGAGCGGCAGCGGCGCTGCGCTCAACCAGCTGCTCAAGCACATGCGCAACGGCGGAAAGGCGGCACTTTTGGGGATCTCCGGGCCCGGCACCGTTATCGATTGGAACGATGTCATCTTCAAGGGCCTTACGCTGCAGGGAATTTACGGCAGAAAGATGTACGAGACCTGGTACAAGATGATGAGCATGGTCGAAGCGGGCTTCGATCTGCATCCTGTCATCACGCACCGTTTCCCCTATACCGAATTTGAAAAGGGCTTCGAGGCGATGAATTCAGGCCGTTCCGGCAAGGTCATCCTCTCCTGGGAAGAGCAGTAAGGAGGAGCATATGAAAAAGGCATATTCGATCTACAGTGAACAGCTCGGCGAGATCCGCGAGGCTGGCACCTATAAAAATGAGCGCATCATCACCACGCCGCAGAAGAGCCGCATCGATACCACGAAGGCGAAGGGCGTTGTGAACATGTGCGCGAACAACTATCTCGGGCTTTCGGACAATGCGGAATTGATCGCCGCGGCAAAGGCGAGCTATGATGAATGGGGCTTTGGCCTTTCCTCCGTGCGTTTTATCTGCGGCACGCAGGATATCCATAAGCAGCTGGAAGCGCGCGTCGCCGCCTTTGTGGGCATGGAGGATGCGATACTCTACTCCTCCTGCTTTGATGCAAACGGCGGCCTTTTCGAAACGCTGCTGGGTCCGGAGGACGCGGTCATATCCGATGAACTGAACCACGCCTCTATCATAGACGGCATCCGGCTCTGCAAGGCGAAGCGGCTGCGCTATCACAATAACGACATGGAGGATCTGAAGGCCAAGCTGGAAGAGGCAAAAGACGCAAGGATCAAGCTGATCGCGACTGACGGTGTTTTCTCCATGGATGGCTATATCGCAAACCTGAAGGGCATCTGCGATCTCGCGGAAGAGTACGATGCGCTGGTCATGGTGGATGATTCTCACGCGGTCGGCTTTATGGGCGAGCACGGCAGGGGCACCGCGGAGCACTGCGGCGTCATGGGCCGCGTGGATATCATCACCGGTACCTTCGGAAAAGCGCTCGGCGGCGCTTCCGGCGGATACACCGCTGCCCGCAGGGAGATCGTGGATCTTCTCAGACAGCGCTCCCGTCCCTATCTGTTCAGCAACGCTCTCGCGCCGGCTATCTGCGCAGCGTCGATCAGGACCATAGACATTTTGGAGGCATCTACCGAATTGCGTGACCGCGTGCACGCGAACGCAGATTATTTCCGCAGGGAGCTTTCCAAGCTCGGCTTCGACCTTTTGCCGGGTGAACACCCTATCGTACCGATCATGCTGTACGATGCGAAGGTAGCCCAGGAATTCGCGGACCGTATGCTGGAAAAGGGCGTGTATGTAACGGGCTTCAGTTATCCTGTCGTTCCGATGGGAAAGGCTCGGGTGCGCACCCAGATATCTGCAGGTCACACGAAGGAGGATCTTGATTTCGCCGTCAGATGCTTTGGCGAGGTGAAACGGGAAATGGGCATCTGACCGATGATGTTCAGACCATC
>DBXA01000143.1:4663-7353 GCA_002309235.1 Christensenella sp. UBA1224
GGCTGCCTGCGTATTCCTCTGCGCGGAGTCCTTCATATTCTGCGGCCGGAACAGCCCGTATGATCTGCCTGTCATCGTACTTACCGTGCCGGTCAATTTCGGTCTGACACGGGTAATGCTCGGATATCCGCGGCTTAGGCTGCGGATATCGGAGCCCCGGCTGTATTTAGGTATACAGATATGCCGATCATGGGCGTCAATTCGCTGACAGGTGCGATTGCCGATTCTCCGGATAGTGCTGCCGCTGGGCATCGGCTTATTTTGCCTTTCAGCAGCTTTCCTGTGTGATCGGTCGTTATCGCGGCAGGGCAAAAGCCTATTCCTTTACGGATCACTGCTCTTCGGCTTGGCTTTTTCGGTATACCCGAGGAGCGCAAGGAGGATATCAGACAGTCTGAAGGCAAATGCATGGACGGGCGCTGATCCTCTTTTTCTGCATACTGTCCTTTTCGGGCGTATCGACCTTTATCTGACGGGATTTCCGAGGGGGCGGAGAGATGAAAGCGAAAAAAGCGGTCTTGCCCTCCCTGTCACTGCCCGCCGTGCTGACTTGTGCGGCTGATGCGGTGGCAGACCAACAGCTTCAGTACCATATGCCTGTTTCAGCCGTGAAGCCGTGCCTTGTGAACAAAAGATATCAGCTGGCAGGCATGGCGGTCAATTTCGATTTTGATATCGCCGTTATCGGCAATTTTATCGCGAAAAGATTCCGCGCTTCGGATTTTGTAAAAAGGAATGGGGAAGAAGCGGTAAAGCCTGCATACTTTGAGAGGATAAGAAGCTTTGATTTTGAAAGCTTTTAAAATAAAGAAATAACATGGGAAAAAGGAGGATTCCGCATGAATATCTATGAATCTGCGGAGAACTATCTGGAGCAGATCCTGATGCTCCTGGAAAAAAGAGGACATGCCAGGTCCACGGATATCGCCGATGGGCTGAAGGTGACCAAACCATCCGTCAGTGTCGCGATGAAAAAACTGAGGGAAAACGGCTATATCACGATGGGAGCGGACAGCCTGATCTCACTGACGGACAAGGGTTATGCGATCGCAAGGAGGATCTATGACCGGCACAGGACGCTGACAAGGTTCCTTATGCAGCTGGGCGTTCCCGAAGAGATCGCAATGGAAGATGCATGTAAAATGGAGCACGATCTTTCCGAGGAATCTTATCAGGCGATCTGCCGCCGTATCGGCCAGGAATAAAAACATCAAAACAAAATTTGCGCTCACAGGATCCAAAACTCCGGACGATGCCCTTTCCCCATTCGGGAGGAAGGCGGCATAGTCCGGTTTTTTTTCGTCATAAGAAACGGAGACCGTAAAAAAAAGTGAAAACCGCTTGACATATTAGCTAAATCTAACTATAATATGTTCGAAGTTAGCAAATACTAACTGTCGCAGGGACTGTTTATTCCGTATGATGGGAGGCGGCGGGATGATGCCATTGAGTTATGCGGTGCCGGGAGAAGAGACTGTGATCCGCAGGATCGGAGGAAGCCCGGAGGTCAAAAAACACCTGGAAAATCTGGGATTTGTGGTAGGCGGCAGTGTGAAGGTGATCGCAGCGATGAACGGGAACGTGATCGTGAAGGTAAAGGAAGCCCGTGTAGCCATCAACGATGAGATGGCCCGCAGGATCATGATCTGATAAGGAGGAAAGAGATATGAACAGCCTGAGGGAAGTGCCGGTAGGCGGCAAAGCCAGGGTGATCAGGATCCATGGCGAAGGCGCGGTCAAGCGCAGGATCATGGATATGGGTATTACGAAGGGTGTGGAGATCTTTGTGCGCAAGGTCGCGCCGCTGGGCGATCCCATCGAGATCACCGTGCGCGGATATGAGCTTTCCCTGCGCAAGGAGGATGCCGGCAGCATAGAGGTGGAATGATCTTTTTTTACCCTTTGTGTTAACTTAATCTAATTAGAAAGATATAACAGGAGGCGCGATATACGATGGAGATCCGGATCGCACTGGCGGGCAATCCCAACAGCGGGAAGACGACGCTGTTCAATGCCCTGACCGGTTCCAACCAGTTTGTTGGGAACTGGCCCGGCGTCACGGTGGAGAAAAAGGAAGGAAAGCTGAAAAAGCACGAAGGCGTTACGGTCACAGACCTGCCGGGCATCTACAGCCTGTCTCCCTATACTTTAGAGGAGGTCGTAGCCAGGAATTACCTGATCAACGAACGCCCGGACGCCATTCTCAATATCATCGACGGCACCAATCTGGAGCGCAATCTCTACCTGACGACTCAACTTGTGGAGCTCGGCATCCCGGTGGTGGCTGCCGTCAACATGATGGATGTCGTAAAGAAAAACGGCGACAGGCTGGATTCGGCTGAACTTTCCAGGCAGCTTGGCTGCAGGGTGATGGAGATCTCCGCCCTGAAGGGTACGGGCGTTATGGAAGCGGCGGAGGCGGCGATACAGGCTGCCCGCAGCGCGAAGGCAGTGCCGCACCATACCTTCTCCGGCCCCGTTGAGCATGCTCTTGCGCATATCGAGGAGGCGGCTGTGCACGGCATGCCCGAGGAACAGCAGAGATGGTACGCCATCAAGGTGTTCGAGAGGGATGACAAGGTGCTCGAACAGCTCAGTATCGCGCCGGAGACGATGAAGCATATCGAGGAGGACATTGCCGCAGCGGAAAGAGAATTGGATGACGATGCGGAGAGCATCATCACCAACGA
>DBXA01000080.1:0-7717 GCA_002309235.1 Christensenella sp. UBA1224
ATTGACCACGAGGTCGAAGGTACCCACGTTTCCATCGGCGTGGATCTTGCCCGCAAGTTCCACGAGAGCGAGGCTGTCATCCACTGCATCGCCGCGCACCACAACGATATCGAGCCTACCACGGTCGAAGCCGTGCTGGTGCAGGCNNTCTCCGCCGCCCGCCCCGGCGCGCGGCGCGAATCGCTGGAAAACTACATCAAGCGCCTTGAAAAGCTCGAGGAGATATGCAATTCCTTCGACGGCGTCGATAAATCCTACGCGATACAGTCCGGCCGCGAGGTACGCATCATGGTCAAGCCCGATGACGTCAACGATGCCGGTACGATCGTACTTGCGAGGGATATCTGCAAGAAGATCGAACAGGAAATGGAGTATCCCGGACAGATCAAGGTCAACGTCATCCGCGAGCGCCGTGCTGTAGAATACGCGAAATAGCCTTTGCGAATGACGGATACCGGACAGGTCATCACTCCTGCCTGAGTAAGATCACGCCCACAGGGCCGACAGTTCATTTGTACCTTCCTGTCGTTAAACAAAACCGGGACTGCATGGAATAACTGTATAACAGATTCGATTCCGGGTGCGGCCCTGCTTTTGCGGAGCCGCACTCATTCTATTTATAAGGAGAAAGCATACATGAAAGCCCTTGTCCTGTTCAGCGGCGGCCTTGATTCCACCGTATGCCTGGCCATGGCCGTGGAAAAGCACGGCGCAAAGAACGTGCTCGCCCTCAGCGTATCCTACGGGCAGAAGCACAAAAAGGAAATCGAAGCCTCCGAAGCGATCGCGGCCCATTACGGCGTCGAACGGCTCACGCTGGACCTGGGAGAGATCTTCAAAGGCAGCCAATGCACCCTGCTGGAAGGCGCGAAGGAGGATATCCCCCATGAGGAATACGCGGACCAGCTCACAAAGAGCGGAGGTACGCCTGTCAGCACCTATGTCCCCTTCCGCAACGGCCTCTTCCTGAGCGCTGCCGCAGCCATCGCCCTGAGCCGCGGCTGTAGCGAAATATGGTACGGCGCCCATGCCGATGACGGGGCGGGAAACGCCTATCCGGATACCGGCGCGCCGTTCAACAAGGCCATATCCGATGCCATACGCTTTGGGAGCGGCGAAGTGCTGCAGGTTGTAGCTCCCTTCATCGATAAACCGAAGGCGGCTGTGGTCGAGGAGGGTGCCCGCCTGGGCGTGCCCTTTGAAAAGACCTGGAGCTGCTATGAGGGCCGGGAGAAGGCCTGCGGCGTATGCGGCACCTGCCGCGACAGGCTGCGCGCCTTTGCCGCCTGCGGCCTTTCCGACCCTGTACCCTATGAAAGACAGGAGGGTGAGACAATTGTCCAATGAAGCGATATTCCTGCTCACAGTGCTCTTTTACCTGGGCTGTGTGCCTGTGCTCTACCGTCTGTTCGGAAAAACCGGCCTGTTCGCGTTTTCCGTGTTCGGAACGCTGCTGGGCAACATCACCGTATGCAAGACCATAGACCTTTTCGGCATATCCACCACGGCAGGAAACGTGCTGTACGCTTCCACATTTCTGGTAACGGATATCCTATCCGAAAACCACGGAAAGAAGGAGGCCGCGAAAGCCGTACGCTGCAGCTTTGCCGCCATGCTCCTGTGGATCGCGGGCACGCAGCTGATACTGCTGTTCACGCCAAACGGGAACGACTTTATCTCCCCGAGCCTGAACACCGTATTCGGTCTTGTGCCCAGGATATCCCTGGCCAGCATCGCCGGCTACCTGCTCAGCCAGAATATCGACGTGTTCCTCTACCATTTTCTGTGGGAAAAGACAGGCTCCGGCCGCGCAAAGCTGTGGCTGCGCAACAACGGCTCGACCCTCATCAGCCAGGCGATCGATACGGTCGTATTCACCACTCTCGCCTTCTACGGCACCTATCCCACGGAAGTCTTTCTGAGCATACTGCTTTCAACATACTTCTTCAAAGCCGTGGTAGCCCTGCTGGATACGCCGTTCGCCTACCTTGCCCGAAAGATCCGACCTGCGGAGGGATAAGAAAATGAATGAAAAAAGAGAAAACGAAGGCCTGACGCTGCTGGGGAACAAAAGCACCGTCTACAAGAAGGATTACGCGCCGGAGGTACTGGAGACATTCGCCAACAGGCACCCCGGAAACGATTACTTTGTCAAGTTCAACTGCCCGGAGTTCACGAGCCTGTGCCCCATCACCGGCCAGCCGGATTTCGCGACCATCTACATATCCTATGTGCCGGGCGAGAGGATGGTAGAGAGCAAATCCCTCAAGCTGTACCTGTATTCCTTTCGCGACCACGGTGATTTCCACGAGGACTGCGTGAACACCATCATGAAGGACCTGATAAAGCTGATGGACCCCAAATACATAGAGGTATGGGGCAAGTTCACGCCCCGCGGCGGCATATCCATAGACCCGTACTGCAATTACGGCAAGCCCGGCACCCGCTGGGAAGACGCGGCATGGGACAGGCTTTCCCATCACGACCTGTACCCGGAAAAGATCGACAACCGGTAAACACAAAAGCGCGCACCCCGCCAAGGTGCGCGCCTCTTGTTTTTTCCCACTTCTGTCAGAGCCATCCGCAATCCAAAAAGTTGGAATACAGCGCCCGGGTCGCCTTTTCATAATCCGAGTTGTCAAGGCCGATCATGATGTTGGTCTCATCCGGGGACTGCGCGATCATCTTGACGCTGATATTCGCGCCTGCGAGGGCCGAGAACAGGCGGGAGCAAACGCCTACCTTGCCTGCCATATTGCGGCCTACCACCGCCAAAAGCGAGATATCCCGCCTTACGCTGACCTGCGCCTCCAGCGTTCTTTCGATGCCGGATACGATATCGTACATGCAGTGGTTCACCGAGGAAGCCGCCACGATCACGCTGACGGTATCGATGCCCGTAGGCAGGTGCTCCACATTGACCTTGTACCTTTCGAATATCTCCAGCACCTTGCGGACAAAGCCCACCTCATTGGCAAGATGCTCCTTGGTGATATCGAAGGATACGAAATCCTTCATACCGGTAATGCCGGTAATGATGGGCCCGCCATCGCATTCATTCTGGATGAGGGTGCCCTCCTCCTTCGGCTCGTTTGTATTGCGGATATTGATATTGATATTCCTGTCGGCGACGGGAGACACGCTCTCCTCATGCAGTACATTCGCGCCCATGTAGCTCATCTCGCGCAGCTCCGCGTATGTGATATTGGATATGATGCGCGGGTTGTCCACCACGCGGGGGTCAGCCGCGAGGACGCCGGAAACATCCGTCCAGTTCTCATAGATCTTCGCCCCGAGGCCGCGCGTCAGGTACGCGCCCGTGATATCGCTGCCCCCGCGGGAGAACAGGCAGATATCTCCGTTCGGATAGGCTCCGTAAAAGCCGGGTATGACAAAACGCTCCATCCTCTCGGCCGCATGGGCGATAGCTTCATCCGTTATGGCCTGGTCCACCTTACCGTCATAGGAGAAGCGGATGAGCTCCTGCGCATCGATAAAGGGGAAGCCCAGGTATTCGCTCATCAGGCGGGCGGCCAGGAACTCACCGCGGCTGATGAGGTAATTCTGGTCTATCTGCCGGCGCAGCTCAGAATGGATCGCCTCCAGCTCCATATTGATGGAATCGCTCAAGCCCAGGTCCCGGGCGATATCGGTATATTTCTGCGCAATCATCTGCCAGATGTCCTCATAAGGCACGCTGTACTGAAGGTGCATGTAAAGCGTATACAGGAGATCCGTGACCTTCGTATCGCCCTTGTAGCGGCGGCCCGGCGCGGAAACGACCACTACCCTGCGCTCCGGGTCATCCAGTATGATGTTCCTCACCTTGCGGAACTGGCCGGCATCCGCCATGCTGGTGCCGCCGAATTTTGTTACTATCATGTGCGTATATTCCTTTCGGTAAATCTAAGCTTGTTCATCGGAAAAGATCCTTCATCTCACCGGGCGCTACGGTATCCGTAAAGCGCACGGGCAGCCTGCGCACGGCATCCAGCCCCGCCGGCACCGGCATCCCCGTCAGCGAGGAAAGCTTGTCCAGCGCTTCAAACCCCTCCGCCTCGCCGGCTCCAAGGGCGCGCAGCACGCTCGATGCGAACTTGAACGGGCTTGCCGTGGATACGAGCACCATGGGCCTGCCGGGAACGGCAAAGCGCTGGGCAGCGTACATGCCCACCGCGGTATGCGGGTCCATCAGGTAACCGTAACGCATGTAAGTATCCCCTATGACGGCGAGCGCCTCCTCATCCGTGCAGCTGCACGCATCGAACACGGAGCGGATGATCTCCAGAGTCTCCGCCCTGACAGTGTAGAAGCCCTGCGTGCGCAGGTTCTCCATATAGCTGCGCACAGCCGCGCTGTCTCCGTCCCCGGCCAGGTACAAAAGCCTTTCCAGGTTGGAAGACACCAGTATATCCATGGATGGGGATAATGTGCGGTAAAAATCCCTGCGCCTGTCATAGACGCCGGTACGGATGAACTGCGTGAGCACATCGTTGCTGTTGGAAGCGCATACGAGCCTTCCCACAGGCGCGCCCATGCGCCGCGCGTAATAACCCGCCAGTATATCGCCGAAATTGCCCGTCGGCACGGTGAAATCCACCGTTCCGCCCTTGGGCGCCAGATCAAAGGCAGCCCTTACATAATAGACAACCTGCGGCAGGAGCCTCCCCCAGTTGATGGAATTCGCGCTGGAAAAGACGCGTCCCTGCCGGGCACGGCTTTCCGCCAGCTCCCTGTCCGTGAAGATCGCCTTGACGCTCGTCTGCGCGTCATCGAAATTCCCCTTCACGGCGTATACCTTCACGTTGCCGCCTTCCTGTGTCACCATCTGCGCCTTCTGAACGGCGCTCACGCCGTTTTCCGGGTAGAACACGGTGACAGCAGTGCCGGGCACATCCTTAAACCCCTCCAAAGCGGCTTTTCCCGTATCACCGGAGGTGGCTGCCAGTATCTCCAGTACCTCTTTCAGTCCCGTACTCTCGCGGCATATGGACATGAGGCGCGGCAACAGCTGCAGCGCGATATCCTTGAAGGCGCAGGTAGGCCCATGCCACAGCTCCATCACGCCGAGATCCTGCCGGAGCATGCGGACAGGCGCGGGCTCTCCCCCTTCAAAGCTGTCATACGCATCGCGTATCGCGGTTTTCAGGCTTTTCTCGGGCAGGCTGAGGTATTTCTCCAATACCAGGAGAGCGGTATCCCGGTATTCCATGCCCCTGAGGGCTTCTTTTTCTTCTTCCGTAAAGACCGGTATTTCCTCCGGCACAAAGAGCCCGCCATCCGGCGCAAGCCCTTCCAGTATGGCGGAAGGGGCATCTGCCGGCTCGCAAAGGCCGCGTGTGCTGATATATCTCATTTATTTCCTTTCAGGCTTCCGTGTGTACGCAGGCGCCTGTGTCATCCGGATCCAGGCAAAGGATGCGGGATGATACGCCTGCCGCGGCGAGAGCCTCTTTCATTTGTTCACCGATCGCCTCTTCGTTTTCCCGCGCCAGCGCCAAAAGCGTTGGCCCCGCGCCGGAAACAAAGGCGCAGAGGGCGCCGGCATCGGCAGCCGCCCGCATCGCTTCCCGGCAGCCGGGCATGAGCGGCGCGCGCGCAGGCGTGAACAGCTCATCCCGCGTGAGTACCCCGAGATGCCCAAGGTCTCCCGCGGCGAGGGCTCCTCCCAGCAGCACCGCCCTCTGCAGCTGGCCGACAGCCGCTGTGAGCAGGATCTCTCCGGGCAAGGCACTTCGTGCCAGGCTCGTGGAAAGCCTGTAATCCGGCACCGCGAATACGCATCGCACCTTCGGCGCGCTGTACTTCCTTGCGATCAGGCTCCCATTATCATACATCGCCATTGTAAAACCTCCAAGTAGGGCGGGAGCGACATTATCCGGATGTCCCTCGATCTCAACGGCCATGCGCAGTACCGCATCATCGGAAAAACCTGTCCCGAGCACGGCATCCGCCCCCTTGAGCCCCGCTATGATAGCGGAGGAGGAGGAACCGAGGCCCCGGGAAAGGGGTATGGCGCTGTCCATGCGTATCTCAAGGGGCGGAAGCTCCTTCCCTGCGCGTTCTGCCAGGAAACGCATGGATGCGAGCACAAGGTTATCCTTATCCGGTATCGGCTCATCAAAGCCTTTTCCGAACGCGAAGGCGTTTTTGGCCGCGGTGCGGATATCGAGATCCAGATACAGCCTGATGGCAAGCCCCAGGCAGTCCACCCCGGCGCCGAGGTTCGCGCTCGTCGCGGGCACCCTTACCCTCACTTCCATAGCGGGTTCTCCGGCACGACATCATGCCTGCGGCGGCAGATCTCTATGATATCCCCCACAACGGCGCTGGCCGTAGGGAGGCTGCCCGCGCCGCGCCCATAGAGCATGATCTCCCCGCAGGCATCGCCGATAAAGCACACTGCGTTGAAGCAATCGTTGACCGAGGCAAGGGGGTGCTCCAATGGAAGGCTCACCGGCTTCACGCTGGCGCGCAGCCTGCCGTTTTCCATACAGGCATCCGCAAGCAGCTTTATGGTCTTGCCGCCGGCCGAGGCATCGAGCATGTCCTGCGCGGAAACATCTTCTATCCCCTGTATCTCGATATCCGCCATATGGACGCTGACGCCGAACACAAGGCTTGCCAGGACGGCCAGCTTGCGGGCGCTGTCATAGCCCCGGACGTCGTTCGTCGGATCCGCCTCCGCGTAGCCCAGCTTCTGGGAGTCCCTGAGGGCTTCCCCATAGGGTATCCCATCCGCAGCCATGCGCGTGAGGATATAATTGGTGGTGCCGTTGAGTATGCCGTAGATACGGGATATGCTGCTCGCGGCCAGGGAACGGGATACAGGGCCGATCACTGGTATCGCGCCGCCTACGGAAGCCTCGTACATGAGCATGGCGTGATTGGCGTGCGCCAGGGCAGTGAGCTCCCCCAGGTATTCTGCGAGCATGTCCTTATTGGCGGTCACCACGTTCCTGCCCGCCCTCAGGCACTGCTTTGTGTACTCATATGCCGAGGTCTTGCCGCCGATCAGCTCCACCACGGTCTCTATGGAATCATCCGCCATGATCTCATCAAACGAGGATACGATGGTTTCCGCCGGTACGCCCAGAGCTGCGGCCTTTTCCGGATGCCTTTCCAGCAGCTTCTTTATGACGATGGGCTCTCCCGCTTTCGCCGTATATTCCTTTTCATTTTTCATCAGCAGCTTCACGGTACCGCTTCCGACCGTTCCGCAGCCCAGTATCGCTATATTCATATGCTCTTCCCAAATCCTTCCGCATTTTTTCTCTGTATGCCGTCCACACGGCAGGCGCTCACGCCCGGCAAGCCCGAGAGCAGCTCCACCAGCTGGGATACCGCGAGCTTAGCGCCGCCCATCCCGATGGAGATCGTCACCGCGGCCTCTCCCTCTGCGGGCAGCCCCTGGTTGATGGTGAGCACATTCCCCCCGGAGGAAGCCACCGCCCCCAGCACGCCCGAAAGCACGCCCGCCTCATTGCGGAGCATCAGGGAAAGGTTCACCGTTTCCCCGGAACCGAGATCGTAGAACGTGAATACCCCGTCCTTGTATTTGTAATACGTGCTCTTGGAGATCCCCGCCGCGGCGATCGCTTCCGTCAACCCTGCCGCTTTCCCGGAGGAGAGCAGGTCCTTCACCCTGGCTGCCGCCCGTATCGCCTCCGGCAGCAGATCCTCCGAAACGAGGTAATACCTGGTCTCTTTTTTTCTG
>DBXA01000080.1:7808-8223 GCA_002309235.1 Christensenella sp. UBA1224
AGGAAGCTGTGATCCCGGAAGGCAAAGGCACCTTTTGATTACAAATACGAAAAAAAACGCTGACCATCTAAAGTCAGCGCATTGGGTTATTCTGGGTCTCATATAGCAGATCCTCTGTGTCTGTTTGTAATACCTTATATTTCCAGCTTTTCCTCTATCGAGCCTGGCAGTTTCTCAGTCGGGAATTTACAGCTGCACTTCGCGAAGTTGGCAGGGCGGACTTCTGAGCCCTGCTTACTTCGGAAGTGAGCGATTCGTAGTCTAAACCCCTATATAGGTTTAGACTACGAATCCTGCTGCGTCATTTTCGAGGTTTCCGTCAATGCCAGTTTTTCTCAGCCGGGAGTTTACCGCTGCACTTCGCGAGGTCGGCAGGGCAGACTTCTGAACCCTGCTTACTTCGGAAGTGCAGCGA
>DBXA01000080.1:8230-10662 GCA_002309235.1 Christensenella sp. UBA1224
AGCGATTCGTAGTCTAAACCCCTATATATAGGTTTAGACTACGAATCAAACAAGAAACCATTCTACTATTGCGCCTGTATTGTCCCTTAGCCCCAGCACGTCTCCCTGCAGGCTGTAGACATAGGTATACATGCTGTTGCCATACTTGCAATGACTCGGCTGCCCGTTCACGTAGAAGATATGCAGGTCTTCCGTGCCTTTGATCACATGGGTCACGGATTTCCCGGACACCACATACTCCGTCGTTTCCGTCTCCCTGCAGGCTGTACACGTAACTGTACATGGTCCCGTTATAGCTGCAGTGGCTGGGTTTCCCGTTGGCATAGAAGATATGCAGATTGTCTGCACCCTTCCGCACATGCGTGACGGATTTCCCCGCTACTGTATAGATAGTATCCGTCGTTACGCCGTTCTCCGTTACGCTCTTTCGGATCCTCTGCCCGTTCTCATCGTACAGATAGGAAAGGACAATAGAGAAGCAACTATAATATATGACTTGTCTGTAAATTTTGGAAACCAATCGTATTCTGTTTTGATTGGTATTCCATCATATGTTTCAACAAAAACACTATAAATTTATACATATCTTTATTCCTCCTTGCCCATGCATGACAGATAGAGATCATCTAGGGATATTTCATTATAACGCCTATAATTACTGCTGTACCAACCTAATGTTCCGTGAATGCCATTATAATGTTCACAGAAAGGATCCCCACTTGTTATAAAGGTTATAGACCGTCCGGTCGTCCCGGTCGTACACATACCGCCCTCTCAACCATGGATAGAAGGCCGGCCAGGATACTGGTTGGAAAGATAAATCAACCGGGATTATCATGACACTAAACAGCCGGCAGTTTCCGATCAACACCACTGTATACTTCAATATACGTGAAATCTTTGTTTTTATATGGCATTATGCGTTTTTATTCGCACCGGCAATCACCCCTTCTCGGTCTGTACTATGTACTTATTGCCTGCCAAAGGACACCAGACCGATCTTTACCGCCATGAGCAAGACAAGTGCAGAGCGCCCTTGTCGGCAGATAATCGGTCTGGTGTCGGGCAGACAAGCCTGAAAAGAACAAATTAGCGTAAAACTCTTGACAGCACCTCTACTGGAAACATAATACAGTCCCATCTCCTTATCAAACACATATCCCCAATATCACAAGAAAGAATCACACATATCTTGCAATAGTATTATCTTTCTTCCAAGGGACGTGCTATCTAGCTCTTTAAGAGAATCTGTGATTAAATAAGTTGATTCGAGCATTCTTTGGTTTTTACCATATTTAAAAAATACATCTCCTCTGTCAGCATGTAGTTTCAGTTCATTCATTTCGGGAATGACAATGTTTTTTAATTCACTTTCTTCCCATCTCGAATTACAATTTTGTGCTCTTGCTACTTCAATAACGGCTTCTTCAAGAATGCTATTCAACAGATTTAAAAGAGATTTTATGTTTTTCAATATTACTCACTCCATCAGCTTATAAATGATACCCACCGTTGGAGTCCACCGCCAGGTTGTCCGAATATTGGCGCCACTTGTCCAGATAGGACACGTATACCCCTTTGTATGACAAATGATGAAACATTTTCAGCAGTATTTCCCGGAGGAAGAGAAAGCATACTTCTTGCATTTGCCCCATAATTATGGGGAGAAACCCAGTGGCCGAGTTCGTGTGCATCTCCACCCCAAGTTCTATATACAGTTGTGTCTGCCTTTAAAGTCTTCACATTAGGTGTTCCTCTATAGGAAGACAGGACTTTATCCGGGTTGCTTACCCCTTGACTCTTCAAGAAAGCAGATGCGTTGGAATAGCTTGAATATGCACTGCCTCCACCGACTGCAGCACCAACAACTGCACCGACCCCAAAGCCTATTGCAGCTCCGTTAGCTGCGCCTTCTAAGGTCCCGGTCATTGTATATCCTGCGCCAGCACCCAGAGCAGTACCAACTGCCGCACCAATGAGAGCGCCTTTTGCTGCTCCGACCGCAACAACTCCAGCTAAAGTCGCTGTCCCAACACCACAAGTCAAAACTGTGACTGCGGCTATACATAAGACAGCTCCGACAATTAAACCTGCTGTTGCCCAGACAGACCAATTTCCACCATCATCGGTTCGGTTGACCGGATTGTTTAGGCTGTAGGCAAAGAGATTATAACTTATAAAACCTCCGCTCGCTCCCAGATACGATGTATCATCTGCATTGATCCACCTAAAAAACCTGAGGCTATAATATCTGCTGGATATATAATACAGCCCCGTCTCCTCATCGTACACATACCCCCGATACCTAAACGGATTGACCGCGCCGAGCGTATTCGCAAGCGTGCCTCCCCGGCTTATCTCCTTTCCCCATGCATCGTACAGATACGTAACGACCAGCGTTCCCGCGCTGTTCTTCAGCCCCAGCACGTCTC
>DBXA01000067.1:0-5430 GCA_002309235.1 Christensenella sp. UBA1224
ACTTGTGGACACTTGCGGACACTTCGGTTTCAGAAGTGTCCCACGATTTTTGCCGGAATTTAAGCCAAAAGGACACTTGGGACACTTTGGACACTTGTATGTGTACAGGACATGCAGGACGCATTTGCTTCATCAGAAGGCCATGCGTTTCAGGCGTATGACAGGAAAGGGGACGTGTCGGCTGTGCCGTTGAAAGGTTCTGGCAGATTCTATGTCAAACTCAAAATCTGCCGAATTTCCGTTGACCACAGGAATACCTGCATTTCAGGAATGCTGTAATGATCCCTGTATCTTGTCCTTCATAGCAGAATTACAATGTTCCCTAAGTATCAAGGCAAAAATAGGGAATATTTCGCTGTGCTGACAGCATATTTGTTCCCTGATCTTCTGGCGTATTATATAAACGCATCGATATCTGCTTTGATCTGATCGGCTTCATCCCGCTGTGTGAAACGATGACATGTGAAATGGCATGACCCGAAGATCATGCCATTCCCGTAAACTATTAAACTGTCTTGAAATAGGCTGAAGATCAGCCTATTTATCATAGACCCGGATCGCTGTTTTCAGCCGGTCTGCCAGCGCTAAGGGACAATTTTACTGGGAACGCCGCAGGATCTATCTCGATCGATACGGTAAACACAATGCTCCCGGTAAATGATCAGACAGCAGAAAGGGCCGTCTCAACGAGACGGCCCCTGTATGGGTTATTTGAGATTTACCGACTGCAGATACGAACCGGAATCCAGGGTGGCCGGATCGTTCTCGAACATCTGGATGATGTAATCGAACAGGATATCATCCACCTTGCCGGCATCCGCTTCACTGAATACTTCCAGCATCGGGTCGGAGCCGCCCAGGAGGGTACGGATCTGCCCGATATTGCTGAACAGATCGTCATCGTAGACGGTATCGCAGGTATACTTGGCATCATACCAGCCCCAGGTCTTGAGTATCTCCTTGAGCTGCTGGACAGCGGTATCGGTCTTGTAAGCAGCGTGCTTCAGGCCGGATGTCTTCAGGTAATTGTTGAAGAGCTTGGCGAGCTGGTTGAGATCGCCGGAGGTGATGTTCTTGTTCTGGCTTGCGCCGGAGGACTGGAGGCTGGGCAGGTTGTCCAGGTAGTCTTCGTACATCTGATCGATGTAATCCTGGGTCATCTTGCCGGCGCGGCCGTTGATGGTCACATTATAGCCGTTCTGCGCCATCTTCTTCTGGATCGCGCCGATGGCATTCTTTGTGCCGGTATTGTACGTGCCGGTCACGTATTTGTCCTCGAGCAGGCCCATCTCATTGAGCTTGGACTGCAGCGGCCATACATCGCTGTAGGGGGAATCCGGCCCGATCACACTGTCGCCGGAGGGGGCGCTTGTGGGCTTTGCCGTCGGCTCGGGCGTCACATCGTAGTAGAGGGAATCGATATAATCGAGGGTCGTCTGCGTCGCATGCCCGGATACCTTTACTTCGATGCCGTTGCGGCGCATCTCCGTCTGGATGCCGCCTATGGCGTTCTTGGTGGCGCTGTTGTAGCGGCCTGTGCGGTCACCCTCCGTGATATAGCCGAGCTCATAGAGCTTTGTCTGCAGGGCCCAGATCTCCGCATAGGAGGAATTGGAGTTGATCTCGTATTCATCCGGAGCGAAGGTGGGCAGCTTGGTGGGCTTGGGCGTGGGTTTCGCCGTGGGCTTGGGCGTCGGCTTGGGCGTGGGATCCGGCGTTACGGGCGGCACGTAGTGGGGCGCCGAGGAGGAGAACAGCTTCTTGAGCAGGCTGATGGTGGCCTTTCCCGTCGTTACGGAGGAGTAATTGGCCTCGAACAGCTTGACGGCCGCGGCGGTCGCGGCGTTGTAGGAGCCGTTGACCGTGCCGGTGTAGTAGCCTAAGTACTTGAGCCTCTGCTGCAGCTCCTTCACGCGGATGCCGCTGCAGCCGGAGGAAAGCGGGATATAGCCGGAATAATCGGGCATCTTGCCGTTGTAGACGTACTGCATGAGGGCGCGGGTCATGTTGCCGCTCTGGTAGTAGCCGAGCTCCTCCTGCAGGCGCTGTACGGCAGCCTTGGTGTTGGCACCGTATGCGCTGTCGGGATTGTAGGCGATATAGCCGTGATCCTGCAGCTGCTTCTGCAGGTCGCTCACGCGGGTGCCTACGGCGCCGACGGACAGCGGCTTATACAGATCGCATACGGGAGCGCTGGAGGAATAGAGCTTCTTCAGCTGGTCCTGCGTGAGGATGCCGTTTTCGGTCACGCCGATGGCCTCCTGGAAGAGACGGATGGCGCGCAGCGTCCTTGAGCCAACCACGCCGTCCGCCTGGCCGCTGGCAAGGTAGCCCAGGCTGATCAGGGCATTCTGCGCCTTCTTGACGTCATCGCCGCGGGAGCCGCTCTTGATCTCCGGCATGGGAGTGGGAGTAGGCACAGGCGTGGGTCTGGGGGTAGGCGTGGGCTTTACGTTGGGTTTCACCGTGACGGAGGGGACGATGACCGGATCCACGAATACGAAATCCTCTTCCTCGTTGAGCTCGTAGGCAATGATGAGGGTGGGGATCTTGCGCTCCGGCGCATCGTACAGGTAGAGGATATTCCCGCACATCACCATGCGGGGGCTCTCGGGAGAACCGCCGATATCCTCGCATACCACGGATTCACCCGTTTCGGTATTGACGGCGTAGAGAAGGCCGTTCTCGGAGAGAAGGTAGACGTACATCTCATCCGCGGCGATCATGGCGCTCATCATGCCGTCAAAGCGGGCGAGCACGGTGCGCGATGCCGTATCGGTGGTATACTTGCGCAGCTGGGTGGTGCGGTTCCAGGTGACGTACTTGGTATAATAGAGGGTATTTCCCTCCATGGTGCAGGCCACGGGGCTGGAATCGACGTTGAGGGAATAATCATCCATGCCTGCGAATACCAGCTTCATGCTGCCGTTGTGCATCACCTGCAGGGCGCAGCCGCCGAAATAGTATTCGTTATCGATGGATGTGATCTCCGGCGTCGTGGTGCCAGTCTTCAGGAGCCAGCTGAGCTCGTTGCCCTTGGTATCCCTCGTGACCATGACAAGGCCCTGTATGGAGCCTAAGAGGGATACGACGTTGCTTTCCGCCACGCAGGCTCTTGCGGATACGCCGTATTCGGGAGAGCAGCGGTATACCGTCTTTTTGTCGCTTGTCGTCGTGTAGTACACGAGACCGGCGGCTTCCGAATAGGCGGCGCAGTCTATGGAGCTTGCGAAGACGGTGGGCTTTTTGCCTGTCGCCTCATATACGAGGCGGCGTATGCCATAGGAATTGACGGAAATGTAGCAGATGCCCTTCTGCCCGACGTAAAGTATGGATTCCGCCTGCAGGGTGGTCTTCTTTACGCCGGAAACGGAATAGATATAACCGTTCGAAGCGATATAATAGCTTTCGGAGCCGTTATAGCTTTCCATAGCGGGTTTTCCGGATGCAAGCGCGGTCATGCACGAAAGGGCGAGCATGAGCGCAAGCATGAAGGACAGACATTTTCTGAACATACTTATCATACCTCCGGTTTTGATCGATATATTAGACGGAACAAACGCTCCGTTTGTTCTTGACCCGAAACCATATTTATCCCGTTTTTAACATTCTGCCGGAACTTCCGGGAAGCCGGCTTCCCGCAGGGATACGATGACCCCGTCCGCGTAGATGCAGTGGTCGATCAGCTTAAGGCCCAGCGCCTTCAGGATACCGGCAAGAAGCTTTGTGACCGACCTGTCATCCGCGGATGGAAGGAGGCTCCCGCCGGGATGATTGTGGACGAGGATGAAAGCGCTTCCTCCCGACAGGGCGGCTTTCACCTGATCCCGCAGGTAAAAAGCAGCCTCATCCACGGTGCCGGGCTGCATGGCGTGCACGGCGAGGAGCTTTCCATCCTCCGCGAAAGCCAATAGGTAAGGCTGCTCATACTTAAGGCCCATATACAACCCGTCAAGAAGATCCTTCAGGTCCTCCTTGCGGGAGAAGACCGTCTTTCTGCGCGCCTTTTCCATGCTTATGTACCTGGCCGTTTCCGGTATCAGGGAAAGGGGGAAGGCGCACCCGGCGAGCTCCGGGAACATGGCGCTTATCCCTTCGGCCGTTTCGGGAAGGCTGCGGAGCCTTTTACCGGACCAGGAGATGTCCCGGCCTGAAAACAGGCTTATGAGGGCAGAAAGATCGCTCTTCACAGGAACTTGCTCTCCAGCGCCGCGGCGGCGGCTTCCATATCCGCCTTATCCTTCCGCTTGTCCGCTACATACCAGCCTTCGAGCTCATCCGAATACTTAAGAGTGAGGAGCGCCGTGATCTCATAACCGTTCTTATCCGGATAAAGCTCCATCGATATGGGCGGCTCTGTATCGAAAAGGTCCACCGTGAAGGAGCCGTCCGGGTTTTCTTCTGAGTCTTCATCGGCGCGGAGCGCATCCCACAGGGCCTTGCACCTGGCTGCTTCCATACGTATCAGCATAGCATAACTCCATGATAAGTCATTTTTCTTCGCTACTATTATACAATCGTGTACGGAGCAAATCAATAGCACGGACGTGAACAAAGGCACGGGGACAGGCCGGGAAAGGAAAAAAACGCTCTTTCGGATTGAACGGGACCGCGCTGTGTGATATAGTATCGATATAAATCGTATGATTTACGCGGTCATGAGATCTCAGGTGTTGGAACGGGGGCGTGTTGTATGTATCGGAAAGAAGCGCCGCGTACGGCGGACCGCTCGCTGCCGCGCAAAAGCCTTGTGATGAAGGTCGATCCCATGGAGATCTCGCAGGTGCCCGAGCCGCGCCTGCCGGCCGGTTATCTTTTCCGGTTTTACGAACGGGGCGACGCGGAGAACTGGGCACATCTTATGACGCTCGTCAGGGAATTTGAAGAGGAGAGCGCGGGCCTTGCCTTCTTCCGGAAGAATTACATGCCGGAGGAAGAGGAATTGAGGCGCAGGCTGGGCTTTGTCGTATCGCCGGAGGGCGAACCTGTCGCGACATCGATGGCTTGGTGGTTTGAGGAAGAGGGAAGGCGCTACGGCCGCCTGCACTGGGTGTGCACGCACCCGGACCACCAGGGGAAAGGGCTTGGCAGGGCGATCGTCGCCTGGGGCATGCGGCGAACGGCGGAGCTGGAGCCCGGCCTTGCCGTCTATCTGGATACACAGACGTGGAGCCATAAGGCGATAGGCCTTTACCTGCGGCTGGGGTTTCACCCGTTAAGGGGGTCGCACCCCGCCCTGCGCCATGTCAACGAGTATGACGCGGCAAGGGATATCCTGTCGGATGTACTGCCGCCGGAGACGTTCCGCCTGTTCCTGGATCGTTCGGCGGATTGAAGAGAGGGAAAATCATCCCTGCATAAATATCGGAGGGCAAGCGATATGGATAAAATACTCAAGATAGGCATTGCGGGCGGACGGGGCCTTTCCAC
>DBXA01000067.1:5537-6286 GCA_002309235.1 Christensenella sp. UBA1224
ATGCTGGAAAGCGATATCGATGCCGTCGTGATCGCGACGCCCATGCAGTGCCATGTGCCCCAGGCGCTGGCTGCGCTGGAGGCCGGGAAGCATATCCTCAGCGAGGTGACCGCGGGCGTTACGATGGATGAGCTGTGGTGGCTCAAGGAGAGCGTGGAAAAGAGCGGCAAGGTGTACATGTACGCGGAAAACTACGCCTATATGCCGCTGTGCCGGCAGATCCGAGAGATGGTGCGCCGGGGCCTTTTCGGCGAGGTCTACTACGGCGAATGCGAATACCTGCATAACGTGCGCAGCCTTATGACCTACCCGGACGGAAAGACATCCTGGCGGAGCTACTGGCAGCTTGGGAAGAGGGGGAATTTCTATCCCACCCATTCCCTGGGGCCTATGATGCAGTGGTTCGAAGGGGACCGTGTGAAGAGCGTGAGCTGCTTTTCCCCCGGGCACAGAAACGGCTTAAGGCAGGATGATACGACGGTCACCATGTGCCGGACGGCCCAGGGCAGGCTGATCACGCTGCGGGTGGACTGCACGTCCCCCCGCCCTCACAATATGACGGGCTACCAGCTGCAGGGGACGAAGGGCTGCTTTGAAAGCGCCCGTGAGCACGGCGGGAAGAACCTTGTGTGGCTGGACAGCATGGGCGAGGATGTGGATCACGCTTCCTGGCGGGACCTGGCGGATTACCGGGAATACCTGCCGGAGCGCTACCGGAACGCCGCGAAGGAGCAGATCGGCGCCGGACA
>DBXA01000118.1 GCA_002309235.1 Christensenella sp. UBA1224
GCCTCTTCTCAGCCCCTTGATACTGATCCGCTGAAAATACCGCCGCTTGAGCGCGAATGCGCGCAAGCGGCGGTATTGTTATATATAGGTTCAGATAATTATTTCATTTTAGGTAAAAATTGTCCGGTAACAGCGGACAATTAAGCATTTTCGGTTTTATGTATAGCTCGGCTGGTCCGCTTTCGGAAATCCGTGCGGACGAATGAACTCTGAAACCCTCAATAAACAGCCCTGCCCCGACCGTATGACCGGGGCAGGACATTATTCACAGTTCAAAGCTTTCCGTCTTCAGGTCTTCATAGAAGCGTCCGCTCTTGGCGATGAACTGCAGGACGCAATAATCGGGGTCCTCAACGCCTTTCTTATAGAACATGGTATCGCCGGGCCGCCAGATCCTCTCTTTCGACTCCCGGTCCTTCAATACGCGCATCGTTCCCTTCAGCATGATTCCGGTATAGCGGAACCTGCCCCGGTGGTAGAAATAGATCGATGCTTTCGGATCGCGGAGATACTGGCCTACGCGCATGGAGGATGTGTTTGTCGTGAAGTAAAAGGTGAAACCGTCTCTTTCCCTGGGTGCCAGCATGGCTTTGATGTTCGGGAAGCCGTCCTCATCGACGGAACCGATGAAAGCTGTCTTCTGGGAATCTATAAAACTCAATATCTCTTTCTGCGTCATTTCGATTATTATCCCTTCCCGTTATTTATACTGGCCTTTCATTGAAATTGATAGATAGGCTCTTTTTCCTGCTGCGACTCCTCCTGAGTGTTTGTAAGTTTATTTGAGAAGTTCCGTCCAGACGCTTCCCTGGGCATCGGGAAGGGAGATGCCGAGCATTGCCGCCATGGTGGGAGCGCAGTCGATAAGGAGGCCGTTCTCAAGGTATCCGCCCTTGCGGACATGAGGCCCGGCGCAGACGAATACGGGCTGCGGGCCCTTGGCGGGCATATAGCCGTGGGTCGCCCTGCCGTGGCGGTAGTCCGTGGTATCCCATGTGCGCATGAGAGGCCTGCGCCAGTCATCGCCGAAAGAGGTAAAGCCGTCTGTTTCCAGAACAAAGGAGAAATCTCCATCCAGGTGGAAGCGGCGGAGGGCTTCCTCACGGGTCAGGATCTCGCTGATGCCGTATACCTCTTCTCTGAGAAGGCCTGAGAGGAGATCGTACACCCTGGGTTCATCCTTTTTGTCCCTTACGTATACATGGCAGCTCATGCCGCAGGATTTGACATAGGCATCCCAATCGGCAAAGGAACCATCCTCATTTGTACGTATGAGGCCTGCCTCGGCAAGCTTGACGTTCAGGCACATGACCCGGGAGATGTTCATCTGGCCGTGATCGCTGAAGAGCACGAAATCCGTCTTGTCGTAAATGCCTGCGTCCTCGGCGGCGTCCATCAGCATGCCGAGCCAGCGGTCCGTGTTTTCGACGGCTTCGGTCACCTTATCGCTGAAGACGCCTGTGGAATGACGGTAGGCATCGATATCGGCCGGGTGTATCATGAGGAGGTTCGGCTTATAAAGGCGGATCATATCCGCGGCGGCTTTTGCGATAAAGACATCCGTCTCCGGGTGTTTGCGTATCGTAACATCCCTGAGGTTGGGAAGAAGTATATCCCTCACGACCTGTTCAGAGGAGCCGGCCCTGCGCAGGGCTTCGTATTTATCATCCTCCGGGGTCTGAGGCCAGTATTCGGCGATCAGGTGATCGATGGAGGGATGATTGCCCGTGACGGGCCAGAATACGGCGGCTGTGGTAAGGCCTGCCGCCTTTGCCGCATCGAAGATATCCGGGCATTTGACACAATCGTGGAACCAGTACCAGGCGGGATGCAGGTCTCCGGGGATCAGGTGCTCATTGGAATAGACGCCCGTCTTTTCGGGCCAGCAGCCGGTGGACATGGTCACATGGGCAGGGTAGGTGACGGAGGGATATATGGATTCCATGCGCCCGATACGGGCGCCGTTCTCTTTGAGCCGTCTGATGTGCGGGAGCGTGAAAGCGTGATCGAGATCCGCCTCTACCATGGCATCGGCGGAAATGACGACGAGGTACCTTTCGGGATCGGACATTACGGTCGCCTCACTTTATTCGGTATTTCAACGAAGGTTATTATACTCTTATGCAGGCAAAAGGCAAGCCTTCTGATGCATGATGCTGGACATTGCCCGACGCGGTATGCCTGCTTTTCAAACGCGATATGCTATTCGGACATGACGGAGAAGCTTTTCTGTCTACAGCTCTATGAGAACGGCACGGCAGGGGGCGCCGTCGCTGTGACCGAGGTTCAGAGGCGCGGCGTTCAGGAAATACACTCCCTTCTCAACGCCGTCAAGCCTTATGCCTTCAAGAAGAACGATGCCCGAACCGAGCAGCTTATAGTGCACGGCGGCAGGCGCGTCGCTGGGGCCTACGGTTTGGGATTCGTTGCCGACAAGGACGATACCGGCCCTCTCAAATACTTCGGCGGCCTGCAGCGTTACGGTCGCGTTCCCGCCTATCAGTATCCTTTTTGCGGCTTCGGGATCCGCCGCCATGGCCGCGGCCATGATCTCCTCCGCAGCCTTTTCGTCAATATCTCCTTCCGCCCTGGCCACATAGCATTTCCCGATGAAAACGGAAAGATCTATCCGGTCGATGGTGCTCCCCTGTGCGTAAAAGTGGTATGGCGCATCGACATGGGTGCCGTTATGCGCGCACATGGAAAAAGCCGTCAGATTGCAGACGCTGCCTTCACCTATCGTCTCGAGCATCTTCTTCACAGGGGTTTCATGCCCCGGAAATATGGAAGATGAAAAAACAGGCTGTGAGA
>DBXA01000058.1:0-270 GCA_002309235.1 Christensenella sp. UBA1224
TCGGCTTCGGCATGAACCTGGCTGTGTCCCAGCGCCGCGCCAAGCTGGCGGAGGTCATCACCGAGGTGACCGAGGTCGGCAAGGACGAAGCGATCGTGGCCGCCTGCAAGGAATGGCTCGAGAACATGGAAGATGCGGAAGGCTCCAGGAAGGCCGGCGAGAAGCTGGTCGAAGCCTGCAAGGGCGGCTGCGAGAAGTGCCAGTACATCGTCGATAACTGTGACCTGCTCACCAAGAAGTCCGTATGGATCTTCGGCGGCGACGGCTGGG
>DBXA01000058.1:404-3238 GCA_002309235.1 Christensenella sp. UBA1224
TGGGCATGATGGCCATGAGCTACGGCTATGTGTACGTCGCTCAGGTCGCCATGGGCGCAGATCCCGCGCAGCTGCTCAAGGCTGTCAACGAGGCGGAAGCCTATCACGGGCCTTCCCTCATCATCGCCTACGCGCCATGCATCAACCACGGCATCAAGATGAACCAGGCCCAGGCCGAGATCAAGAAGGCTGTAGCGGCCGGCTACTGGCAGCTCTACCGCTTCAATCCCGAAGCCGAAGGCGCCAAGCTCACTCTTGACAGCAAGGATCCGACTGCTGACTATCAGGAATTCATCAAGGGCGAGAACCGCTATGCTTCTCTCCTGCGCCAGTTCCCGACCGTCGCCGGCAGCCTCTTCGAGCAGGCAGAGAAGGACGCTGCTGTCCGTCTCGAATCCTACAAGAAGATGGCAGGAAAAGAATAATTTCCTCATTACCCCATGGCAGGAAGCTTCGGCTTCCTGCCTTTTTTATGCGCAAACATCCTTCTTTATTTTGAAACATTTGACACATTATCGTAATATCGTACTTGACAGGTTAACGTTTTATTGCTATCCTTATATTTGGTATAATTTCTTTCCGGAGGATCTGTCCATGATAAAACGTTTCCTTTCCGCGATACTGCTTATGTGTATCATTCTTTCCGCCTGCACCTGCGCTTTGGCGGAAGAGGACGAAAAGAATTATAAAAGGCTCGAGCTCGGCGCATACTCAAACGAAGTACGTGCCGTACAGCAAAGGTTAAAGGACCTCGGCTATCTCACCGGATCCGTGGACGGTTCTTATTGGACGCAGACCAAAAACGCCATCATGCGCTTCCAGCAGCAGAACTACCTTGTCGTGACCGAAAAATATATCGATGTCGACACGCTCAAATACCTCTTTTCCGACGAGGCGGAACCGGCCAACAAAGTCGTATGCAAGCTTGGCCAGGCGGGAAACACGATCCGGGTCATGCAGGAATGCCTGTATAATTGGGGTTTCTTTCAGGCGAAGATAGATGCGACCTACGGTTCGGGCACTGCTGCCGCCGTAGCGGAGTTCCAGGCGACGATCTGGGAACGCGAATGGGACAAGCGCCATGCCGAAGGCGGCATCCCCTTCTCCAAATCCAATTTCGATCTCCAGGGCAACAGTGTGGATTCCTATATCTACCAGTATTTCATCGACAAAAACTATACCTTTTCCTTTACCGACCTGAAGATCGGCGATAAAGGGCCGGGTGTCGCACGTATACAGAATATCCTCTATAATTACGGTTATCTCTGGCGTGAGCCCGACAATTCCTACGATTACTTCACCCAGGCCGCTGTCACCTGGTTCCAGAAGAAGCATGGCCTTCCCCAGACCGGCATCGCCGATGAAGCTACGCAAAAGCACATATTGGAAGGCGATATCGTAAAATGCGTGAAACCGGCCCACCCCTATCGCCTGGTGGTCAATGTGGATGAGCAGCGCGTGTACGCCTATGCGTGGGACGGCGAATCTTATTCCAGCGTGGTCAGGATCATGATATGCTCCACCGGCAAGCCCGAAACGCCGACACCGCCCGGCATCTACACGGAGACCTACCCCCTCAATGTCTGGCACCACTTCCTCTTCTATCACTGCTACGCGCAATACAGCTATGTGATAGACGGCGGCGTCATGTTCCACAGCGTACTTTATTACGAAAGGACCGAGAAAAACGGTCAGGTGACGCACGGCTATGTCGACCGTCCCAGCGTGGAAAACCTGGGTACGCGCCAATCCCACGGCTGCGTGAGGCTCCCTGTTGAAGATGCCAGGTGGATCTTCAACAACTGTCCCAGGAATACGGAAGTCGAGGTCCTCCAGCTGATCCCGGATCCCGTCATCGAAGATAAATAGTCAGATAAGAAGCAGCCGCCCCGTCCTTCTGCAGGACGGAGCGGCTTTCTTTTACGCTGCCGGGCGATCATCGCTTTCACAGGTCATACAGATCCAGGATATCGCTTTCGATCTCCTTCACGGCGTCCATCGGTATGACTTCACCGGATACGAGCACCAATTCCCTTTCCGCATCCCGTATCTTTTTGAGCCTGCCCTCTGCCGACCTGTACCTTCCCCCGTCCTTTTTCGGATCGGGCTCAAAATACGTAACGGTGATCCCGGGCTGCGTATCGATATTGGCCGCCAGTATGCGTATCTTCATGCTCAATTCGGCATGCTCGCTGTCGCTCTTCTCCGTTTGCGTCTCCGTCTCGCGCTGTTCCTCCTCCAGCATATCCCCGTAACCCGTGAGAGCCGCGAACGGGCTGAACTGCGCCGCCCTCTCGACCATGGTCATCTGCCTGTGCTTTGCGGAGACAGGGTGCGGAAGACCTATTATATCATCATACTTTCCCATATCATGCCTTGTGCCCGCCGACCTGGGCGTTCCTTTCCCTGGCGGTAGCCCCTTCCTGCAGGTCCATCCCCTTGAGGATCGCGTTTTTCCCGTATTTCCTTTTGATGTTCAGGAGCGCGTCCTGTCTTTTCCTCTCCCGCTGCGTATCCCTTTTTTCCGTTTCGGCCGTTTCGGATATGAGGCCCGCGGAAAACATGTCCAGCTGCACGGGAATGCGCTCCTTCACTTCACTTTCCGGCTTCGTATCATCCGCGTTCAGATAAAAGCGCCTTACGGGGATATCCCTTGCGACCTTTTTGTCGTAGATCTCAAGCGCTGCTTCGCATATGGCATGGGCGGATGAAGTATACCCCTTCAGTGCGATACCGCCGTGAGCCGGTTTCGGCGCCCGCCTACCGTACCTGTCCGTGATAAGATCCGCCCGGCTCGTTTCCCCTTCCCGCAGGGCCTCATAGCATACCGTCAG
>DBXA01000028.1:0-7108 GCA_002309235.1 Christensenella sp. UBA1224
GATCCGGCCTTCCGGGAGCTGCTGGTGCGCTGGTTCCAGTTCGGCGCGTTCTGCCCCGTTTTCCGCCTGCACGGCGACAGGCGCAACGGGGATGACCCGGGTACCGAATCCAAAGCCCATACCGGCGGGCCCAACGAGGTATGGAGTTACGGGGAGGAAGTATATGAGATACTCAAAAAGTACCTCTTCCTCCGCGAGGAGATCAGGCCGTACATCAAGTCCGTCATGCAGAAGACCCATGAGACAGGCTCACCCGTGATACGCCCGCTGTACTACGATTTCCCGAAGGATGCAAGGACGTGCAGCGTGGAGGACGAGATGATGTTCGGACGCGATATACTCGCAGCGCCGATATTCGAGCTCGGCCTGCGCAGCCGGCAGGTCTATCTGCCGGAAGGCGCGGATTGGATCGAAGCCCATACCGGGATCGAATATAAAGGCGGGCAGTCCGTCGAAGCCCAGGCCCCGCTCGATGTCATACCGGTATTCCTGAGGAAGGGCGGGAGCGTCAGCTTCTCCCTGTAAGAGAGATGCCCCGGCAGATCTTTCTTCTGTTCTGCCGGGGCTTCCGTTATTTCTCATCCGGTGGTTGACAAACCATACCTGCCGTGATATACTAATACTTGCTGATCTGCTCTGTTGGCTCAGTCGGTTAGAGCACCGTGTTCACATCGCGGGGGTCGCTGGTTCGAGTCCAGCACAGAGCACCACAGAAAGTCCGAAACGTAAGGTTTTCGGACTTTTTCTCATCCAATTTTCTTTGCGAACAGCGTCGGAAACATAGGGTTTATATTGCTTTCTAAACCCATAATGATTTCCTGCTGTTAACGTTACCCCTGAAACACATATCAGTTCATAGAAGAAAAAACATACACTGTGTTTTGACCAATAGTACTTGAAGCTCCATTGATCAGATCATCGACATATTCGGTCTTTACAGTTACCTTCTTGGCAATATAGAATTGTCTCTCGTTTGCATATTGGTCGGTCGCAGGATTAGCACTTGAATCGAAATAGGCTTTGTATTCGCTCACACTCATGTAAATCCAGTTTTTCTTTCCTTGGGTATCAGTATATTCGCACAGAACATGAGTAATCTTATTACTGTTTCCACTAGTGATTGTGTAGGATGGAAAGATCTTTTTGATAGAAATGGTAATTTCTTGGTCTTTGGTTTGTTGAGGGATATCAATTGAACTATTCAGGCTTTTACCCAACACACACATAACTTTAGCATAATCCGCCGGAGTCCTAGCGGTGAACTTAAAAGACAAGTCAATCGTAGTATTAATAACTTTATTTGTTGGCTTTCTATTATGGCTATCCGTAGACCAGTCGATGGATTCAGCAAAGATACTAGCACCTTCTGCAACAGCTGTCATTGGGTTAACATCAATGTCAGCATGCAAAGAGAGCTTAAAGGCGATTTTATCCCTTAGAGGCTTATAATTCGTTGGTCCACCAACGAAAATAATACGTTCAAGATCATTTGATGAAAGACCAGCCTTAGATAATGTTCCATATTTGATCCTTTCCACATTAAAATCTATATTATTGCCTCCGGGAAATACTTTCTGACCGTTTTGTGAAACTCTCTTCAAGTCATTTCGAAGCTACGAACTATATCAATCCAGCCCTCGACATTCTATAATTTTTCTCATCCAGATTACCATCTTGCATTATACCAAATCTCTTCCTCTTTCAAAAGCTTAATGTTGAGTTTTAAGTCAGTCTGACCATTCTCCTTCGGTATTAGTCTGTCCACCTTTATGGTATCCTTCCTAAGAACTCCGCCGGAGTGAAGGCCGGAACTGTACTTTGTTGATAGTCCCTGATGTTCCTGGTTATTATACAATCTGCCTGAACTCTCTTTGCTGTAACAGACTGGACAGCATCCTCATAATCATTCCATCTCATCTCGGCAGCTTCTGTCATATCGGCAACACTCAGATCCGTGAAGTGAAAGATCAATGTCAGCTTTTTCAGCACCTCATGAACTTTGTCAGGTGTCAGTTCTTTTCGCATCACATAAACCAGATCCGCAAAGGTCAGTGCGGAGATATATCCCTCCATTTTATCGGTCTCGCACAGCTTCCAGACCTTTGCGGAAGCCTCAAAATGCGGCTCCCGCCTCTCTAAGACATCCAGTATGATGTTGCCGTCAATCAGCGCTCTCATACTTTGCTTTCAATCTTTCTTCCCTTGCCTGTTCCAGACTTGCGTCTTTCGAAAGGATACCGGTAAGAGAATCAGTCAGGTAGGAAACCACTGCATTCCGCGGAATCACACGACCCACTTCTTTTCCGTTGCGGGTTATGATCACTTCACCGCCGTTCATCACGATCTGGAGATATCTTCCAAAGTTATTCTGCATCTCGGTGGATGTTGCTGTTGCGATCGCTTCGCTCATACCTATCACCTCTTCTATTAGCTAATATTATTGTATCTGATTTTAGCCAAAATATCAATAGGCAGGAATAGACTCCTGCCGTGCTTCCATATTTGCGCTCAGGGCCTGTGATACACCATGTCCTCCGGGCCGTAGACCCGATGCCGCCTCCAGATATCCAGTATCATCAGATAGCGTTTCAGGTCCAGCCCCTTGAACGGAACATTGCTGGTGGAGAAGAAATACCCTCCGCCGGGTTTCCCGTTTCTGATGGCGTACATGGCGCTCTCTTCCACCTGCGCGTCTGTGCCGGTCTGCATGAGGGCGCAGTTCACATTGCCGCAGACGGCTATGCCCCTGGGATAGGTAAGGGCTTTCACTTTGGCGATATCCACTCCCGCCATGGGATCGAGCGAATGGATGCAGTGAGGCCGGCAATCCATAAGCTGATCCAGTATCGGCATGATATCCCCATCCGTATGCTTTATGGCATAACCGCCCATTTTGCGTATATTGTCGATGATATCATACAGATAAGGCGTCACGAATTCCGAGAAGCTCTTCGGGGAAAGAAAAGGCCCCTTATTGAAGCAGTAATCGGAGCACAGAATAAATGATTCTATCCCTCCGTCAAACAGGCGCTTGTTGCGCTCTATGGCCTCATCGGCCATTCGCCTGGCTTCCTCATGAAGTCCTTTGGGATCGTCGGCCATGCGATAGGAGAACTCATACATCCCGTTCCCGTCCGGGATCGCAAAGGTACCGTCTCCATGATGGGTCAGGATGAATCTGTCCCCGCAGATATTTCGGATATACCCGGCGGTATCAATAGCGTCCTTCTCATTCAGGTACGCCACGTGGACAATAGAATACTCCAGTTCGCTGTAGACCGAGACCATCAGCTCCGCGTTTCTGCGCAGCGCCCTTTCCCTCGCCTGACCGGTCAATCCCTCTTCATCCAGCCGCCGGGAGCTTATAAAATCAATCCCTTTCCCGCGCAGCTCTTCGGTCAGCTGGAATTCCAGCTCGAACGTAGGTATCATATCGGGAACGCGGCAGTTCAGCGCGGCAACTGCTCTTTCACGCAATGTCACGGAGTGTTTTCTCCCCCTTACTTTTTGTCAGCCGTCACGGCATTGTTCCGGCGTATCGTCAGATGTGCATCGTCAGATAGTTCATATCCAGCGTGCTGTAGTAATTGATGTCCTTTGCGACGGAATACAGTATCCGGATCCCGATGTTTTCCAGATTGTCCTCCGGATGCATGATCGCGTTGCGCTCAGTTGCGTCAAAGGCTTTGCAGTCATCACGCAGGCGCACGGTGATCTGCCCGTTCTTGACAAAGAGCTTGATATCGATGCTGTGGGCTTTCCCATCCTGAAAGCCCGCATCGATGATGATGATGGACATCTCCTCAAGCGCCAGCCCCACGTGATTGCTTTGGATACGGTCGATACCCTTCCCCCTGCAGTAGGCAATGATCTTTTCCGATATATTGACCGCGTTCTCACGGCTGGTAAGGGTAGCGAGGAATTTATCCTTATCCGGCACATCGAAATCCTCCGGGAGCATCAGCAGGTTCTCCACGGAGGGCCGGAAAGGCCTGCGGTGCAGCGCGGCCCAGGCAAGTGTGCCGATCAGCACTGTTCCCTTGCCGAAGAAGAATGAAGCGCACAGCCCCCGGAACCCTATGACATTGAGCAGGAAAAGGGCCCAGAGCACCAGCATGCCGAATCCATCCAGCAAATTGATGATCTGCGAGGCGACAGGCTTTTTGGCGCTCTGCAGGTAATTCGCCGCTATGATATTTGCCGTATACGGCAAAAGGCCCAGCGCATACCAGCGCAGCCCGGATACCGCATCCGGATAGGCATCCGAAGCGGCCGGGATATACATACGGATCAATATGGGGGAAAACACACAGATCACGAGGACCACGATCCCTGTGATCACTATCCTCATAAGGTAGGTATACCGCAGGAAACGCACGAGGGAATCCCTGTCCTCCTCCCCGTAAAACACGCCGGAGCCGATCAGGGTTTCCTGCCCGAAGGCTTTCGGAAGCGCACTGAGGAATGCAGCTATGCCGTTGACCGCAGACCAGGCTACGATCCCGGCTGCGCCGCCCCACTGAAGGGCGAAAATGTTATAAAAGTAATTCCTAAGCATCGTTGCCGCGCGGTTCGATACGGCAGGAAGGCCGTTGGGCAATGCCATGCCCAGCCCCCTGAAAGAAAAACCGGGGCGGAAGACGGATCTCTTCCTGTAGAAGTGCTCCAGCAATACCAGCATCCCGAAGACATAGCTCAGGGATGTGACCGCGCCGACGCTGACGAGCCCCCAGTCTGTCAGAGTGACTGCCAGCAGATCCCCTGCCAGGTTCAAGCCGCAGATGACATAAGCGGCAGTCAGCACCCTCTTCTTTCCGCCGTCCAGCTGGACGATGCCGTTGAGCAAAGCCGTCAGCATCATTGCGGGGATCCCCGGCGCCATACCCCGTATATAGCCGAAGGTGGCAGGCATGAACTCCGCGCCTTCCTTCCCCGAGACCAGAAAACCGGATACCTGCGGGAAGAGGAGCAGCAGCAGCGCGATCAGCCCTCCTGCCGTGAGGCACAGCGTAAAGCAGGAATGGAAGCTTCTGTTTCCTTCCTCCGACCTGCCCGCGCCGATCAGGTTGCCGCATGCCACAACGCACCCTGTTGCGATCACATTCCCGGCAAGCTCTACAAGGTTTGCCAGAGGCCCGCTCAGGCCAAAGGCGGCAAAAGCGTTTTCACCCAGGAAATTGCTGATGATCAGGCCATCCAGTATCGTTCCGACCAGTACCGTCATCAGGGAGATGAGCGATACCGAAAAGAGGTTTTTCGCGACGCCGCGTATGATCCTGTCTTCCTTCTTCCGGATGCCGGACAAACGCTCAGATGACATGTTTTCTTTCCTTTCGTTTCAGGTGATGCGTTGATCGATAAACCGGGCCGTGATCCTTCCGCTGTCTATCAAGATCTGTGCGAAACGGATCCAGCCGGGAACATCGGGATATAGTCCGGCCGCCTGCAGCCGCCGGCAGGGCGGTTGCCTTTCCATTAAGCCGCTTCCCCTTTTACGGAGTTCTTCCCCCAGCGTTTGAGAAAATACGTAACCTCCAGTATGCAGCAGGATACCCAGCCCACAGGATAGCCGAACCCGACGAGCAGGGGTGTATTGGCGATAAAGCGCGTGACGACAAAGAGATACACCTGCCGGATGGCGACAAACGCGGTGAGCATGATGACCATAGGCCCGCGGGAATCGCCCCGTCCGCGCAGAGCGCTGGCAAGAACATGGTTGACGCAGTTGAAGAGCAGGAAGAAGGTATTGGCGCGCATGAACAGGGCCCCGAATTCAATGACGGAATGCTCCTTGGTGAAAAAGCCGATAGCCGGCTCCGCAAAGAGCACGAGTACCAGCGCGATGACAGCGGTCACACCCATGGAGAGCAGTACCGAAGCGCGCGTTCCCCGGTTCGCCCGATCCGTCTGTCCCGCGCCGATATTCTGACTGACGAACGTCGTAGCAGCCATCGCCATGGACTGCATGGGCAGCATAATGAAGGTATCCAGCTTGTTATAGCAGCTCCACCCTGCCATACAGGAGGAGCCGAAGAAGTTGACATAGGACTGTACGAACACATTGGAGAAAGCCGTGATCACGGATTGTATGCCCGCGGGGAGGCCCACCGTAAATATGCGCCGGAGGATAGCCCCGTCGATGCGCAGGTCCTTCCAGACCAGGCGATAGATATCCTGCGTACGGGTGAGCAGCCCGAGCGTGAGCACAGCGGAGACAAACTGCGAAAGGATGGTAGCCAACGCGACTCCGGCAACTCCCATATGCAGCCACACCACAAAGACCAGATCCAGTATGATGTTGAGGACACTGGTGAGAATGAGGAACATCAGGGGCCGGGTCGTATCCCCCACGGCACGCAGTATGCCGCTGCCCATGTTGTAGACCAAAAGACCCGCGATCCCCAGGAAATAGACTGTCAGATAGGTGACGGCATCCTCAAAGACATCCTCCGGCGTATCCATCAGGCGCAGCATGGGTCTTACAAGCCCGATGCCGGCCAGCGTGAACAGCACGCAGAAAAGGAATGTCATTGCCATGGTGGTCTCCACCGCGCGGTGCAGCTTGTCCATATCCCGCGCGCCGAAATGCTGGCCGATCACCACGCCCGCACCTACGGAAAAGCCGTTGAAAAAGAACACCAGCAGGTTGATGATCATCGTTGTGGAGCCCACAGCCGCGAGCGCTTCCTTGCCCACAAACTGCCCGACTACAATGGAATCCACGGTATTGTAAAGCATCTGGAAAATATTTCCCAGCATCAGCGGCAGGGAAAAGAGTATGATCTGCTTGAGGATCGGCCCCGCCGTCATATCCCTGGCCGTACTTTTTGCCTTTGCCTGCATATCAAAACGCCTCGTATCCGTTCCTTATTTCGGATCATCGCCGAACATATCCTTAAGCTGCTCCGAAGCACGCTTCGCGGCAGCCTGTATTTCCATTTCCCTTTTTTCCTGTTGTCTTTTTTGTTCTTCTTTTTGTTTCTCGGCCTCAGCCGCCCACTTTTTCATCTCCGCTTCATGTTCTTCTCTTCTGTGTTTTTCATCCTGCATCAGTTTATCCAGCTCAGCCATATCCTCAGGATCATTTTGCGCATAGAAGAAGACTTCA
>DBXA01000028.1:7153-9895 GCA_002309235.1 Christensenella sp. UBA1224
TTGGAGGGAGACGCATATTTCCCGTTTTGACCATAAAACCTGTTTGTGTACTTCATATCCGCAGCGTCATACAAGGGAACTTTCCTTCCGTCCGTAAGCTGTACGGTCACTTCAGCACGCTGTCCGCCGAACAGGCCTCTTCGCGGCGGTATCGCTGATACTGCTTTAGCGACAATATGGGAAGGCTTGGCGATACAGTTTTCATCTCCGGATGTGTAACGAATGACAAGCGTTATCCACAGGTATCCCTCCCCCTGCTGGTTCATTTTGTTGATCTGATCCCGCAGTTCTTCCAGATGACTGGAGTAAGTGCCATCCACCCAATCCGACATCAGTATTTTATGCATATACTAACCCATCCTCCTCATTCTGTATATTACTTCCCCATTCCCACCCTCGCCGGGCCGTCGGTAATAGGTAGTGATCATACACCCTACGGTTTACATGCGTAACGGTACTGGGCATACATCGTAAAACGGAGGATTCGGACCTCCAGGCATGCGCCCGGCATACCACCATGTGCGATTCATTCTCAATCGCGGGAGATCATACCCGCCCGGCCTGACTACCTGCTCTGTCAGATCAATTCTGTCGTCCAGTTCAATTCCTGTATCCTCTCATCTGTTTCCCGCAGCTGTTTTGAATAGGCATCCACATCTTTCTGGAGCTGCGCCACGGGCACCGTGCTGAGCACTTTGATCTCAGCCTTTGAATAACGGGATACCTGCTCGCTCGCGGCGTTCAAGAATTCCCTCATGATCCGGATGCGCTCCTTAAGGCAATCTCTCCTGGCGATCAGGTCCGTAATGGTAACGCCTCCGCTCACCGTCTCATTATTGGTCCTGTTGATCCTCGCCACCAGTTCCTCAAGGCGGTTCATGCATCCATCCAGCTCTCCAAGGAGCTCCGTCGGGTCCTCGGCAGGTTTTTCCCCTTCCTGAACCTTGGCGTTGTTATTGAGCCTGACGCCCAGTTCCGATATCCTTCTTTGTATGTCAGCCCTTTCGGACAAAGCCGTCGCAAGCTTCATATCGCATAACTCTCCTTTACCAGAATAGACCCAAAGGGGTGTTTGAAACAGCCCTTTGGGTACAAAATAACGTTGATCAGGCACACTTCGGGCACATAAGATCTCTGTTCACTTTTCGATCACCTTATATCCGTTTGCCCTGCCCCAGGAAGCGGCATAGCTCCCCTGGGGTGTATAGATCTTTATGCCTTCCGGGAATGCATCGGATACAATACTCTCAACAGAGGCCGGAAGATATACGCATTTCATGCCGGAATCCGCAAAAGCTCTCGATTCAATGGTGGTACACTGTTCTGAGATCCGGACAGTTTTCGCTGAAATACCCATAAACGCTTCTTCTCCGATCGATACAAGGTCGTCGGGTACAAAGAACCGCCAGATCACGTAGTATTCCGGATCCCATTCACAGATAAAGGCGGTATCGTTTGCCGGTGTATTCACGCTGTGATCTCCAACAATCCACTGTCCGCCTTCGGTTTCCGAGCAGAGCACAGCATAGTTTTCGCCTTCGCTGCTGTCGTCAGGCTGTCCCGCAGCCCAGTTGGAATATGTCGAGCTTTCGCCGGTGACCCAACACCAACCGCTTTCCGATCCACTGTCTGTCAGCCCGAAATAAGCGTTAACGCAGTTCATATATCTCAGATAGCCCAGTAAATAATCGTTCTCTGATTGAGATGTGATGGTAGCCAGATGACCTTCCTGCTCCTCGCAGAATTCCTCTGCCCATTCCCAGCTCACCGAACCAAGATCGTACACACGATATCTGTGGCCGTTCGGCATGTATAAAATGTCATTTTCACCTATATGTATAGACATGCCGGATGTTTCCTGCGGTGTCATATACCATGTGCCGGCATTCGTTGTACCGCTGATCGTACTGAGATCGGCAGCAATAGTGCCATTCATCACGGTGAACTCAATCCAATCCGTAGGCTTGATGATCCAACTGGTGCCCTGCAGGGTGATACGGCCTGTCCTTGCATTAACAGCCGCTGAGAAGTAATAGGAACCGGTATACCCGTATTCTGCAGGGGCCTCCGGGGAAGGTGTGAACTCCGCTGTTCCCGTGAGTTCCCCGTCCTCATCGATCCTGCTGATACACAGTTCATAATTCCGCCTGACGACAGTCCCATCTTCGTAATAGCCGTCATACTCGCCTTTCCAGTTCCTTGGGAGTTGATCAAGGTCGATACGATAAGACAGATACTCCTCCGAGATCTTAGTAAGGCTTAGTTCCCTTTCAGGGTCTCCGCCGGCAATACCGGTAATACTGTCATTTCCGACAATGCCCGTAAAGCTTGAGAATGCGAAATTGCCGTTTGGTTGGACGATCCACTCTGTGCCCTCAAAACTCACATTGCCGTAAAGTTCCCATGTCCCATCAACGTAATAGGAGCCTTCGATCGGACCTTTCAGTTCGGCAATGCCTTCAAATGTCCCATCTTCACTGACCTTGTCGATATACAGTGTGAGAGGACGTTGGATCAGATTATTGTTTTGTTTCCCAAGATAGTATCCTTCCCAGGTCCCTGTAGTGATAGGATGCTCGCGCTGCGGATCAAATTCAAAGACCTGTGGATCATAGTTGCGCAGGATCTTTTCCTGTGAGGTAAAATCGTTATTGATGGCGATCAGCCGATCGATATACAGATTCTTTCGGATATCCAGTTCTTTCAAAAGGTTATCGGAGCAATCGATATCCATCAGCGGGA
>DBXA01000028.1:9932-17185 GCA_002309235.1 Christensenella sp. UBA1224
CGAGCGTCTCCAGATTGGTCATATACTTGATCCCGTTGAGGCTTTCGATGCCAAGCCCGCTCACATCAAGCGATGTCAGCGTTCTGCAGGCGGACATCATGACAGGCATATCATCGCCAAGACCGAGAACCTCTCGTACTGCCGAAAGGAATACTGCGTCCGTGAACTCGTCTGTTACATCGCCTTCCGGATCCCATTCGCAGATAAAGGCAGCGGCGTTCCCCGGCGTATTCACGCCGAAATCTCCATCATTCCACTGCCCGTTCTCATATCCGGAATAGAACATTCCGTAGTTCTCTCCGCCGTTCCCGTTATCAGGCTCTCCGGACGCCCAGTTGGAATAGAGATACCTCTCTCCCGTGACCCAGCGCCAAACGCCTTCCGCTCCGCTGTCGGAAAGCCCGAAGTAAGCGCTGTCGCAGTTTATGATCTTCAGGAAGCCCAGTATATAGTCGTTCTCGGACTGAGAAGTGATCGTAGCCAAATGACCTCCCTGTGCCTCACAGTAGGCTTTTGCCGCCTGCCAGCTCGCTTCACCGAGATCGTATACCCGATACCTATGGCCATCCGAAGTATGAAGGGTGTTATCATCATCGATATACAGGGACATACTGAATGTCTCCTGCGATTCCATGTACCAGATGCCGTTTTCCGTCGTACCCTCGATCGTATTGTAATCGCTGGCGATCGTACCGTTCATCTTGATGAAGATAAAATTCGGTGTTGGTTTTATATTCCATTTGTTGCCCTGCAGATCGATGCGGCCGGTGCGCGCGTTGACCGTAGCGCCGAAGTAGTATGCGCCGGTATAACCGTATTTGGCAGGTGCCTTAGGAGATGGCGTAAACTCCGCCGTCCCCGTTATCTCGCCGTTTTCATCGATCCTGTTGATATGGAATTCATAATTTCTCCTCACAACGGTACCGTCTTCGTCCCGTCCATCGTATTCGCCTTTCCAGTTCCGCGGGATCCGGTCAAGATCGATCCGCGTGGATATATACTCATCGGAAGTCTTTGTAAGGTTCAAAGTCCTCGATGAAACACCGTCGGCAATGCCGGTCATGCTGTCATTTTCAACGGTACCTGTAAAGCTTGAATACGTGAAATTTCTTGGACTCGGGCCTTCGATCCACTCCGTACCATGGAAGCTGAATGTCCCGTCAACAGCCCATTCACCTTCAAAACAATAGGAACCGTGCGCCTGGCCTGTTAATCTTGCGAAGCCTTCAAAAGTGCCATCATCATAGACCCTGTCGATGTACAGTGTAAGAGAACGCTGGATCAGATTATTGTTTTGTTTCCCCAGATAGTATCCTTCCCAGGTACCGGTGCTGATCACAGAAGCCCCTTCTTCTGCCGCTGCTTGTCCGCATGTCATGAGAAGCACACCGGTCAACACCAAAATGATGATCATCCAAATGCTTTTTTTCATCATCTTTCATCCTTTCCTATATACCGACGGCAAGAAGATTTACTGACTAAATACAGATCCATTTTTACACAATTTCTCTTTTGTTGAATAATAGCATAAACATATATACTGTACAAGTTAATAATATTCTTTTACCATATACAGCAATACTTTATCAGCAGGTGTTGACAGGCACCCGCTCAAGCATAAGAAGAGGTATTTATGAAGAAGCAAATGATCAAGATCGTCTCACTTATCCTGCTCTTTACTTTGTCGACGGCATTCTTCCCCTGCGCCGTCTCAAAAGCCGAAACCGAACCGGCAGGCATGACCAAAGGACATTACGTCTTTCAGCCTAAAGTCTGCTCGGTATATATGGAAGAGGTATTCGGCAGGACAATGTGCGAGACGTGGTTTAATCTTGTCGATGCGGTAATGGCCGGGAAGGACACCTTTGCCTGCCCGGATAATCACACCTATGATTGGGTAATGGGGCAGTTCCGTGACCAGTGCTTTCCCCCGCTGGTCGATCTGATCGACTATGCGTATGACCGCAGCGAACCTGTCAAGAACGGCGTAGGAAGCTTTCTTTATACGGTGCCGCGTGAAGAGGCTGCCGAACGGATCGCCGCATTTGCAGAACAGATCGAGAGCATCCTCAACGAAACGCTCGAAGACGATTATACGGACCTCGAGAAAGCGCTGGCCCTGTATGAGTATTTTGCCGATCATTACACATATGATTATGTAACTGCCGCGTATAATGAAGGATATCCGGAATGGCTTTCCAGCTACCGCGTTTTCACTACCGGAACCGGCATCTGTCAGGAGTTTTCAGTCGCTTACGCGTATCTGCTGATGCAGGTCGGTATTGAGGCAACAAACATGAGCGGCCATCGGTCTTACGATCACGAATCCCATCAATGGACTTATGTCAGGATGAACGGGCACAATTACCATATAGACCCGACCTATGTCATCGATGACCACGTGCTCGACTATTTTATGATGGATGACGCGCAGCGCGAAGCGGCGGACTGTTACAGCAAAAAGGATTTTGTCATCACGTCCAACTATGCGCAGGATCATCCGCACCCGGATTATTTTGCAGACGATGATTCATTCTCTCCGCTTTGGGGCGGTGAATACATCCGCTTTGACCATGATTCCAGGATCATCTATTACCGGACCTATGATGAAAATCGGCAGCCGGTCGAACAGACGTTTTCCTATGCCGATTATGAGTAAACCGAACTGTCTTCAAAACTGACCGAGCGATGACAGCCTGACAGCGGCTATGATCTATGGTCCGTGCCTGCGTCCTGCAGACCTGCCTGTACAGCATGCAGCGCTTTCGTCACTCCTGCCAGGCGGTTCGCCTGAGGGGAAGGGCATGGATAATCGGAGTATATGACAAACAGATATGGCCCGTTCTCAGCGTATACGACGCCGGTATCGTTCGTCGCGCATTCGTCGTTCAAAGGATCCCCATCTGTAAAACGCGCTTCTATGACCGGATGACCGCTTTCATCTGCTTCATCCCCTATGCCGTTTTCCCATCCGGCTTTGGTCTGCAAGGGAAAGCTCTCACCAAGGTATTCCCTTGCGGCAGACATGGCAGAAGCGGCAAAATAACGGCCTGCGTTTGAAATATCCGAACCGTCGTTCAAAAAGCAGTAAAGCCGTGTCCACATCTTGAACATGTCACGCGCGGTTTTGTCGCGAGGGTAGGGCGGATCGGCAAACGACTCATCAACGCCCGCTTCACGGCACCATTTCCTCAAGGGGTCTTTTCCGTAAATGCCACGAAGTCTCTCATAGGCAAGGTTATCGGAAAGGACGATCGCATCCCGGATATACTGCCCGTTGTCGTGAAATGCCCGCGGGAAGCTGTCAAGTACCGAGCCCGTGTAGATCGCTTTGATCGTGCTCTGGGAACACATCCACATATCGGAGCAAAAAGATACGCCGGAAAGCGTTTTCAGGTCTGCCATGACCAACGATATCTTATGGCCGTCGTCAAGGATATGTCGTATCTCCGTTTCCAGATGCTGAAGTGCCGCATTCAGAGGGGTACATTTCCCGAAACATATCAGAGATCGATCCTCTGGAATACTGTCGATCAGTGATCGCAAAGCCGGCATAGCCGTGATGTATCTCTTTGCTTGCTCCGTATCGTACGCGGGAGCTGCCTGTATCGCCCGGGCTTCATCCTTGAGAGGGATCGCAACCGGGCCGGACCAGGAGATATCCGTATGAGTTTCATACTGCTTCAATGATGTATCTTGGTTTCGTGCGCTCATTATTTATCTCCTCTCCGGAGGAACTGCCCTGCGCGTTCCGCCGTCTGTATGCCGTCTTTAAGGGCTACCGAGCCGTTCACGATAACGAGTCTCACGCCCTGCGCCAACTGTACCGGCTTAAGATACGTCGCACGAGGCGCGATCTCATCGGGATCAAAAACGGTGATATCCGCAGCCATTCCCGGGGCCAGATGACCGCGGTCGGTAATGCCGAAGATCTCGGCAGGCTTCCCGGTCACGCGGTGCACAGCCTGTTCCAGACTGCATATGCCCTTTTCCCGCACGAGCCGGAAGAATTCCGCGATCGCTCCGAAGGAACGGGGATGGGGATTATAGCTTAACTTATCAGGATCCCCGGGGAGAGCATAACCGTCCGAGCCGATGCAGATATCGCGTGAGAGAAAGTACAGCATATCCTGTTCGCTCATCACAAAAAAGACGCACCAGGCTTTTGCCTGTGTACGGAGCAGTACCTCTGCGGCAGCCTCTGCATAATCCGTTGTGCCCAGCATATCCTCCGCAACAAAGCGCAGAGTCTTCCCCACGATCTCAGGCCAGAGACCTGCGTCGTCGCTGAAAAGACAGGTTTCGGCCCTTTCGGCATTAAAGTAATGCGTACGAATGGCGTCTATGATCTCCTGCCGCCTCGGACCCTGCAAATGCCGGAGCAGTGCTTCGTTCCCGCCGTCCAGGCACCAGCGCGGGCAGCGGATGCTGAGAGTCGTAGAGGATGCGGTATACGGGTACATATCCGCCGTAAAGCGCACGCCTTCCCGGTTGATCTTTACGATATCCTCCCATACCTTTGAAGCGCGGCCGTGTACTGTATAGTTGTCGAGCTTCAGATGTGAGGCATGGACCGGCACGCCGGACGCTCGTCCGATCGCAGCCAATTCATCGATCGCTTTGTCGATCTCAAGCCCTTCGCTGCGCATGTGGCAGGTCACTATGCCCCCTTCTTCCCGCACCGTTTTGCCAAGCTCTGTCAGTTCTTCCAGGTCTGCGAAGCAGCCCGGCGCGTATTCCAGCCCAAGGGAAAGCCCCCAGGCTCCATCCGAAAGATCCCGGCGAAGCAGGTGCTTCATTTCATATATTTCCTCAGGTTTCGCGGGCCTGTCCATATCCCCAATCACAGCTTTTCTGAGCGTGCCATGCCCGACGAGAAGAGCCTGGTTCACCGCCATGCGGCTCCCGCGTTCGCGGAAGGCATCCAAAAATCCGCCGAATGAAGGCAAAACCCACGGATCGCTGCTGCCCGGTGCCGCCGGAAAGGCGCTGTGCCCGCAATTGCCCGATATTTCGGTCGTCACACCCTGATACAGTTTTGAAGCACCGCTGTCATCCCGAACAAAAGCTGTATCGGAGTGCGCGTGAGCATCGATGAAACCCGGCGCTGTCACAAGCCCCTCTGCGCTGTATTCATATTTCCCATTCATGTGCGAAAGATCGCCGAGCGCAGATATCTTCCCGTCCTTCACCGCTATATCGCCCTGAAAGCCGCCTCGTCCCGTACCGTCTATGATAGTGCCTGCGCGGATAATGATATCCGCCTCACAGATCCCAGATGCCATATGTCATCCCTCCCGGATCGTCTCCCTTATATAATAACACATTCCGCAGGAAAGGTGATAAGCCTGTCAAAGAGAAAAGCCGGTCTCCATTCCCGGTTCAGAATGTTAAAGGATTGAAATACTTGTTTTGAGATAATGAAATAAAGTCTCATGCTTCAAAGTGTTATAATAACATTGCGTTTTGACACATATTGTGTTATGCTGTCTGCGAGGTGATCTGAAAGATGGATACTCTCGGCAACAAAATTAAGACAATGCGTATGAAACGCAATCTGTCGCAGCAGGAACTCGCCAACCAGCTTGGCGTGTCCAGGTCTGCCGTAGGCAACTGGGAGCAGGACGCACGTGAGCCTAACCTCAAAATGCTCAACGCGCTCGCGGACATCTTCAACGTATCCTTCCACGACCTTGTGGGCGGGTACAGCAACGTGGGGAACGTATTCACACCGCGCCTGAAGCGTATCCCGATATACGAAAGCGTCGGCGCGGAAACCGGGAGGTGTGCGGATGACAGGGTGGATAGTTTCCTGTCGACGGAGACGGACGCCAATTTCGGTGTCCGCGTGGACGGCGACAGCATGGAGCCCACCATATTAAAAGGAGATATCGCGCTTGTGTCGAAACAGAACGACGTGGACGACGGGCAGATTGCCGTGCTGCTGCTCGGAGATGACGATACCGCCGTCTACAAGCGCATCGTGCACATTCCGGGCGGCATCATGCTTATATCCGACAATACGGACAAATACCCGCCCCGCACGATACACGGAGACGAATCGATCCACATCCTCGGCAGAGTGCGGCAGGTCGTAAGGGAGTTATAGATATGAAGAAACAGAAGTCAGGGCTATATCATACCAAGATATGCGTCGGATATGACCCGCAAGGCAAGCCTGTGGATAAGTGGATATCCGGCAGGACTAAGGCAGAACTCGACGCCAGGAAACGCGCCGTCCTCACAGGATACGTAAACGGTACACCGTCAGGCAGGGTCCTACTGTTCGGCACAGCCGTCATAACTGGTATACCTCCTTCAAGGAGCAGTTCCTCGCCCAAAGCCGCAAGCAGCAGTTCCGTACGGCGATAAACAATTACCTTTCCCCGACCCTCGCTGTGAAGCGTTTAAATGCCGTTGCAAGGGAGGATATTCAGAATATACTTCCAATCAATGTCCGGCATGGCTCCCGCCATTCCGTGAAACGTTTTGTCGACCTCCCGCACGATATTTCGCCAGGCAGTCTCCGACGGGAACATACACCGCGATATCACTATTGGGCTGTCGCTCCCTCAGTTCTGCAAAACGAAGGAAAAGCGCCTGCTCACTCCCGACGAGCGCCAAAGGATAGCCGACCTGTCCGAGTCGATCCCGTGGCTTGCCATCCTGTAATATACCGGAATGCACGGCAGCGAGATGCGTGCTCTCACGTGGTCAGACATCGATCTGAAGCGCCGCATCATCCAGATCCGTCACAGTCTGTACCAGGACGGCAAGGCCCTCATTCCGGGAAAGACGGCAGCCTCCCAGCGTGACGTCCCCATCTCTGACCAGCTGTCCGATATCCTCAAACGTTTCATCGGCATGCCGAATGCCCACATAACAGGCAAGCCCTGAAGCCTTCAACACCTCGAACAGACCTTCAAGGAGTTCGGCATCGCTCCCTACCTGACTGTCCACAACCTCCGCCACAATTATATAACCATGTGCTGGGAAGCTGGCATCGACGCTCTCGTCACGTATAAGGTCGTAGGCCATTTCAACCCCAGCATCACTCAGTGTAGCTACACCCAACTGAACACAGCCAACTATTCCGACCAGATAAGCGGCGTTTTCAAAGAGTTGCACAAAAGTTATACAGCCGAAAGCAAGACATTGAAGAAATAAGGCTTTTAAGCCAAAATTCTAAAGTTATGAACTTACAATCACATTTAATTCCAGTCAGCACATTCCATTGCCCAAATATTCCCCGA
>DBXA01000129.1:0-17078 GCA_002309235.1 Christensenella sp. UBA1224
GACCTTGGCATGACAGAGCACCAGACGGAACCTGCAAAGCTGCAGGAGCCGGAATGGAAGCAGAAACTCCTGGATCAGGCGGAAGCGCTCAAGGCGGAAGGGCTCGAAGTGGCTCAGACGCACATGCCGTATTACTACGCGCATATGAAGCACCCGGGCGACGGATCGCTCAAAGACTATGAGGCGTTCATGATGCCGGGTTGGCTGAAGGCACTGGAGATCACGGCGGAGATCGGCTGCCCTGTGGCCGTCATGCACCCGTATTACCGTGAAGAGGACGCAAAGGCGACATTTGACGGGAATCTCGAATTCATAGGCAAACTCCTGCCGAAGCTGAAGGAATACGGCCTGAAGCTGGCAGTGGAAAATGTATGGGGCATGGGATATGTCGATACGAATATGTCCTATCCGGAAGATCTTCTCCGGCTGATCAAGGCGATCGACGACGACAGCGTGGGCCTGTGCATCGATACCGGACACGCCAATATCTTCGGTATACATATCGGCAATATGGCAAGGCTTTACGGAAAGCATCTTTTGGCCCTCCATGTGAACGGGAACAGCGGAAAAGCGGATTCGCACACGGTGCCGTATTCCATGTCCGGCTGGTGTGAGAATATGGATTACCTGGATTTCTCACAGGCACTTAAAGAGATAGGCTATAAGGGGTACTACAATCTGGAGATCGCCTCCGGAAACCTCCCCGCGCAGGTCGCGCAGCCCTTCTACGATTATGCCGCCGCGGTGGCGAAAGCGCTTTCGGACCTGGCGGAATGACAGCATGAGATACGTACTGCAGATCAATACCGGCAATGCGCAGACGCCGACGCTCACAGCGGGGGAAGCGGAGAGGATACTTACCGCTTGGCTGGAAAAACTGCCCGTGGATACCGTCATCTACGGATGGNNNGCCACCCTGCCGTAAACCGCGCAGTCATTTCGGCCGCCAGGGGAAATAGAGCGAAGGCGTATGCCTGGCTGCCCGTATTTGCCGAAAACCCTTACCCGGGTGAGAAAATCGTACCCGTAGTTTCGGGCGGCGAAACGGGCATCCGCATCGTAGAGGGAGAAAACTTCGAGTTCTGCTGCCCGGGTTCCGAAGCGGCGCTTGACGGGGCCAAGCGCTTCCTCGCGGATATAACGGCACGGGCCGAACCGGACGGCGTTTTCCTGGACAGGATACGCTATCCCTCGGCAGCGGTACCGAATGCCTTGTATGGATGCTTCTGCCCAAACTGCCTCGCGAAATACGAAAAGATGGGCATCGATACAGACCGCCTGCGGTACGAAGCGCGGATGGGGAACACAAGGCCGTTCGTGCCGGAGAGCTTTTCAGCCGGCAGGTACCGGTTCGAGGATACGGATATCGACAGGCTGTTTGCCGTAAAGCGCAATACGGTATCCGCATCCGTCGGGAAGCTCGCGGCCTATATCCATGGGAAAGGGCTTGAAGTGGGGCTTGATCTCTTCGCTCCGGCGCTCGCAGATCTTGTCGGGCAGGACATAAGGCTGCTGGCCTCGTGCGCGGAAATGGTTAAGCCGATGATGTATTTTTCGACTTTCGCGCCGGCGGGACTGCCGTTCGAGGTCGGTGCACTCAGTGCGGAAATGCGCGAACGCCTTGCAAAAATGTGGAACGGAAGGCCGGATGGTGAAGAGACCATGCTCAGCCAGCTCTCGCTGCTTTCTGAAACCGGATGCACTGTTGCTGCCGGCATAGAGGTGAACCCGATCCCCGGTATCTGCGGGACAGACAGGGAAACGGTATCCCGCAGGCTGCGCGTCCTGGCTGAAGCCAGGTACGGACAGGCCGCGCTCTGCTGGAATATTGCGGCGGGTTCTGCCCTCATGCCGGATGCCGATATATGAACGGATAAAGGAAAAACGAAATAGGTTTTGCCCGCGCCGAAAGGCATACAGGGTACAGATAAAGCGTTCGGGACCTTTCCGGGCGCTTTTGCTTTCCAGGAAAGATGCGGTGCCTTATGTTAGATTCGTGCGAAGGATTGCATATTACAAATTATAATAATATAATAAATATGTATGCGCATTAAGATGCCAGGCATACTTATCTATTTATCAGGGGGTACATCAAGGTGTCTGAGAATCGAACTGTACATAGAAGCACAAATGCCGCGCCGGCAAAGCGCCCTGCCCAGAATTCCGGCAGGAAGCCTGCACAGAGTACCGCAAGACGGCCTGCGCAGGGATCGGGCAGGCCTCAGCAGCGCAGGCGCAAAAAGAAGAAGTCTTACGGCGGCCTGATCGCGGTGCTTTTAGTTGTGGTGATAGCAGTCGTCGGGATCATCCTCATTTCCGGGAGGAACAAGGGCAATAATACCGGGAATGGTACGCCGGTCGCTGCAGCGCCTACATTAGGCACGGAAGCAGGACAGGCGAATACCGGAGAAGAAAACAACACGGTGAAGCCTGTGACGCCGGCACCGACGATCGGCGCCGCAAAGATCGTTTCTCTGCGAACGACGGATCTCGGAGCAAATACGGAATTGGACAGCACATGGCGTTCGATCCTGCTGTGCGGTACCGATGCCAGACTCTGGGATGACATGAAGCATACCGATACCATGATCATAGCCTGTTATAACCTGAAAACAGGATCGATACGTATGATCAGCGTGATGCGTGATATCTTTGTCGATATCTCCAAGGATGTGTCCGGCAGGGGAAATGTTCGTCTCAATACGGTTTCTGCCTTCGGCGGCATGGAGCTTTTGATCCGCAAGCTCAACCAGTTCCTGGGGCTCAACATACGCGAATACATGCTGGTTGATTTTGCGGGCTTTGTCGAAGTCGTGAATCTGATGGGCGGCATCGATATGGATATCACCGAGGTCGAGATGCAGTATATCAATTCCAGCCTTACGGAGCAGGTGAACCTCCTGGTGGATAAGACTTACCGAAAGTCTGTCATGGAGGAATGCACGCTCTCGGAATACGGCCCCAATATACACTTGAACGGCCTGCAATCGCTTGCCTTCGCGCGTACGAGAAAATCCGACAATGACTTTAAGCGCACCGACAGGCAGCGCAAGGTCATCGTTGCGGCAGCCCATAAGGCGATCGATACCGTTACGATCCCGCAGGTAGCGCAGATGGTCAATATCGCGCTTCAGTATGTGGAGACGAATATCTCCGTTTCCGGCGTGGTACAGCTGGGTATGGGTGTTATGACAAAGGGGATCGACGATATCCAGTCGACCAGGCTCCCTGTCGACAATTCCTATAAGGGTGAGAAGAGAAACAACGTATGGGGTATGTACGATATGGACTGGAATGTCAATAAGGCGGAGGTCCAGAGGCTGCTCAACGGTTATTGATGAAAGACGATGAAAGACTGCTTGCGCATGTCCGTGTGCGGCTCAGGCGGGGAGAACACTTGCTGGCCGCCGTGTCAGGCGGCGCGGACAGCGTAGCCTTGCTCCTCATGCTCCACTCGTTTGCCGATGAAGGTCTGATCAGGCTTTCCGCTGCGCACTTCGAGCATGGGATACGCGGCCGGGAATCGCTGGGTGACATGGCATACGTAAAGGAGCTTTGCGCAAGGCTTGACATACCTCTTTATATCGGAAGAGGCGATGTGCCGGCAGAGGCAAAAAGGTTCGGCAAAGGGCTTGAGGAGACCGCACGGGATATGCGGCGCGCTTTTCTGCGCGAGACGCTCGTTGAGATCGGAGCGGACGCGGCAGCCCTGGCCCATCATGCCGATGACCAGGCGGAGACTGTGCTCATGCGCCTGTTCAGAGGTACCGGCGGCGCAGGCGCAGCCGGTATGAAAGAACGACAGGATATCTGGTTCAGACCGCTTCTTGGCGTTCGGCGTAAAGCTCTTCGTGAGTTCCTCATCGCAAATGGTGTATCCTGGCGGGAGGACAGCACCAATCTGGAGGAGATTACGCCCAGAAACAGGCTGCGGCTCAAAGTCATGCCTGTGTGTGAAGAGATCTGGCCGGGCGCTGTGGATGCCCTCGCCAGGTATGCGCGTCTGCAAGCGGAGGAAAGTGATTTCATACGTGAAAAGGCTCTTGAATGGCTTGATGGCAGCGCAGAGGTATACGCTTTTTGTGTCTGCGTGGATATCCGCAGTCTTCCGCACAGGGCGGTGACTTCCGCGGCGATCAAGCTCCTTATGGGAAAGGATGCTGCTTTTGCGGATGTGGAAAGAGTACTTTCTGCCTGTGAAAGTGGTTCCTGCCGGGTAACGGTGCACAGTGAAAGATACCGCTGCGCTATCGTCTCTGCAGGAAAACTGTGGCTGTTCGACCCTGTGGTGCCAAATGATCTCATTCCTCTCAGTATGGGGGAAAATGGATTTCCCGGTATCGGATCCCTGCGCCTGGAAGAGGCGCCTTGTATTCCCGTGAGGGATGACCCGTTTGTTCAGGTGCTGGACCGGGATGCTCTCATCGGTGCAAAGATGCGCATTTGGCACGCAGGGGACAGGATCAGGCCTCTTGGCATGCATGGAAAGAGCCGCCTTGTTTCGGATATCCTTTCGGATAAAAAGATACCTGCTGCACTCAGGTGCCGCATCCCGGTCATCGAAGCAGAAGACGGGGAACTGTTATGGGCAGTCGGAGGTGCTGTTTCCGAAAGAGCGAAGCTTCTGAGCGGAAGCCGTGCGGTAAGGCTGACATGGTATTTCTCGCAAAGAGATATTAAGGATTTGACGGAGGATAATACTTATGGCGCACGACATGATAAATGATCTGGAAGAGATACTGTTTTCCCGGGAAGAGATCGCGGAAGGCGTCAGGAGGATCGCGCAGGAGATCGCGCGGGATTATGAGAACAGACAGCTCGTCTGCGTAGGTATATTAAAGGGCGGCTTTATCTTTATGAGCGATCTCGTACGAGAATTGCCCATGCAGATAGAGACGGATTTTATGGTGGTATCCAGCTATGGCAACAATACCTCTTCGACCGGTGCCCTTATCATACGCAAGGAGCTTACGACCGATATTCGGAATAAGGATGTCCTGATCATAGAGGATATCGTGGATTCCGGGCGTACGCTCAGTTACCTGAAACAGTACCTTTCCGGCCGCGGTGCGGCGAGTATAAAGATATGCGCTTTGCTTGACAAGCCTGAAGGCCGTACGGTAGAGCTCGAGGCAGATTACAAGGTGTTCGAATGCGAGAATAAGTTCGTTGTAGGTTATGGCCTTGATTTCGCGGAAAAATACCGCAATCTGCCTCTCATCGGTGTTTTGAAACCCGGAGTTTACAAAAACGCCTGATAAGTATACGATTTCCTACGAAAATAAATGGTATCATTTCAGCTGTTCGGGTGATACTGTTCTGATTGTGCCGAAAGAGAGGTACGGGGCTTGAAACAAAACAAACTGTTAAAGATACTGACGGGACCGCTCATGTATGTGCTGCTCCTCGGTGTCATACTGATCATAGTGCATCTTGTGGGGACCAATAATACCGTTACGCCTGTTGAAAAGACGTATACGCAGATGCTCACCATGATCGAGAGCGATATCGGCAAGAACGCGGGTGATGAGGGAGATGTCATCACGGATGTGATCGTGACCGGCAACAGGGTCATCATGCGCAAAGCCGGTTCCACTATATCCGATGTACTGTTTAATACGGCTTCCTCGTTTGATTATTACACGACGATCGCCGGTCCCGCTCAATTTATCAGCGATGTGAACGCGATCTACGCAAAAGCGCTCAGTCTTGATGCCGATACCATCAGCGCGACAGATTATTCCTTCAATTACGGCGTAGTGACGCCGTCCGGTACGCCCTGGTGGATGGAATGGATACCGTTCCTTGTGATGATAGTGCTGTTTGGCGCGCTGTGGTTTTTCCTTATGCGCAGCCAGACCGGCGGCAACAAGGGCGTTATGCAATTCGGCAAATCCCGCGCCCGGATGACAGACCCGCAGAAGAATAAAGTCACTTTCGCGGATGTTGCGGGCCTGGATGAAGAAAAGCAGGAGCTGGCTGAGATCGTACAGTTCCTGAAGGATCCCGGCAGGTTTACCTCTGTCGGCGCGCGCATTCCCAAGGGCGTGCTTCTGGTAGGCCCTCCCGGGAACGGTAAGACACTGCTCGCGCGGGCTGTATCAGGTGAGGCAGGTGTGCCGTTCTTTACCATATCGGGTTCTGATTTTGTGGAAATGTTCGTCGGTGTCGGCGCGAGCCGCGTGAGAGATCTCTTCGACCAGGCCAAGAGGCATTCGCCTTCCATCGTTTTCATCGATGAGATCGATGCCGTAGGCCGCCAAAGAGGAGCAGGCCTGGGCGGCGGGCATGATGAACGTGAACAGACGCTCAACCAGCTGCTGGTGGAGATGGACGGTTTCTCGCATAACGAGGGCGTTATCGTAATGGCGGCTACCAACCGAGCGGATATACTCGATCCGGCACTGCTGCGTCCCGGCCGTTTTGACAGGCAGGTCACGGTAAATTACCCGGATGTAGAAGGCCGTGAAGAGATACTTAAGGTCCATTCAAAGGGCAAGCCTTTGGGTGGAGATGTGGATCTGAAGGTGCTCGCGCGCCGGACTCCTTATTTTACCGGAGCGGACCTTGAAAACGTGATGAACGAAGGCGCCATCCTGACCGCAAGGGCCGGGAAGACGGTCATCGATATGCCGACTCTCGAAGAGGCTATCACACGCGTTGCCGCGGGTCCTGAAAAGAAAAGCCATAAGGTCTCCGAGACGGATAAAAAAGTGGTATGCTACCATGAGGCGGGACATGCCATCGTCAGCTACAGGATACCGGAGTGCGACAGAGTTCACGAGGTTTCCATCATTCCGCGCGGCCAGGCTGCGGGTTATACGATGTATCTGCCGGATGAGGAGGTCTCTCTTGTCACACGAAGCCGTCTTGATGCTCAGCTGGCGAGCCTCCTCGGCGGCCGTGTTTCCGAGGATATCATCTTCGGAGATGTCACAACCGGCGCCGGGAGCGATCTTAAGCGTGCCACGCAGATCGCCCGCAGTATGGTAACGGAATATGGCATGTCCGCAAAAGTCGGCCCCATTTATCTGGGCGAAGAGCATGAGGTATTCCTTGGCCGTACTTTCTCCCAGACCAGGTCCAATGTGTCCGAAGAGGTCGTCAAAACCGTAGATGAAGAGATCCATGATCTTCTTAAGGGTGCCTATGAACGTGCCCGTAAGATTCTGACAGAGGATATCGAAAAGCTGCATGCTCTTGCGAAACTCCTTTCCGAGAAGGAGAAGATCGATGAGAAGCAATTCCTGGAGGTCATGGAAGGCAGCCAGACTGCTGCGGTGGAAGCGCCCGATCCCTGGAAGATACTCGGATAAACACATATGCATCCAAGCGGCCTGCGCAAGGCCGCTTTTTGCCCCTTAACGGAAAGGATCTGTCATGTTAGCGGATATCCACCTGCATTCTACAGCCTCCGACGGTATGGATACGCCTGCCCGTATCGCGTTTCTTGCACATGAGGCAGGCATAAGCCTTATCTCCCTTACGGATCATGATACAACCGGCGGGGTGCAGGAATGCGATGAAGCCTGCAGAGGATACGGTATCCGTTTCCTTCCGGGGATAGAGATATCCGCCGGTGAGGGCGGCAATATCCATGTGCTCGGCTACAACATAGCCCCTTCACGCCTTCAGCCGGAATTGGACCATATACGGGATGACCGTACGGAGAGGATGGAGAAGATGGTCTCTCTGCTTAAAAAGGCCGGTATGGAAGTTTCGATGGAGGATGTGCGTTCCATAGCGGGCAGTGCGCCTTTGTGCAGGCCCCACCTTGCGCTTGCTCTTGTTCGCAAAGGCTATGCTTTGAGCGTAAGAGAAGCGTTTGACAGGTATATCGGCGCAGGCAGGCCTTTTCTTGTGGACAGAAGGAGGTTTTCCTTCGCTCAGGCTGCAGATCTGATCCATGCTTGCGGCGGCTTGGCTGTGATCGCGCACCCTCTGCTCATAAAGGTGGAAAGGCGTATGCTCACACAGCACCTGTCTTCCCTTATCGATATGGGGGCAGATGGTATAGAAGCATGGCACAGCTCTCATGCTCTGTCTGACGCCCTGGAATTGGATGCTTTTGCCAGGCGCAGAGGTCTGCTGGTCACAGGCGGCAGCGATTATCATGGCGCAATGGGGAGCATACGGATAGGTGACGGCCAGAAGGGCCGCACACGGATGGATGAAGATATCCGTGACCTGCTTTCCAGGGCAGGAATTCTGTGATATAATGCCAAATACCGCTTTTAGGCGGCCGGCAATTCGATGGAGGATCGTTTTATATGGCAAAGAAGACGCGGGGGCACTCGCGTATTGTAAAACAGAGGATCACGCTTGTAAAATATGCACTCGTGGCGATAGCGGTGTTCGCTTGCGTATACTATTTCCAGGTGCAGAAGGATCTGAACTTTGGGTCCGATACTTTCTATAAAGGCACCTATGTCAACAATATCGCACTTGAGGGTATGACATTTGATGAGGCATACCAGGCGCTTGAGGCTCAGTCCGAAGGTCTGCTGGGCGGTACGGCTTTCCACCTGCACTACGGAGATAAGCAGTGGACGATCAGCGCTGCGGACCTGAATGCCAGCCTGGATTTTGAGGAGATACTCAACCAGGCCTGGGGCTACGCGCGTGAGGGCAGCGTGAGCATGCGGCGCACGCAGATACGCGCGCTTCGTACGAACCCGATCGTGCTCGCAAGCTCGCTCAAGTACGATGAGGATGTGCTGCGGGCGCTGATTGCGGATATCAAGGCGGAGATAGATGTCCCGGCTGTCAGTGCAGAGGTGGCTGTCACGGGCTTTGAATCCTTTTCCGTGACCCGTTCCTCACAGGGCTACGAAGTGGATGGGGAAGCACTGACAGACACTCTCATAGCGGCTATGATCGCCGGAGGCAATCATGAGATAGAGATCGTGCCTGAGATCACGGAGCCGGAATATTCGACGGAAGAACTGAATAAGGCGCTTGTCAATCTTTCGTCCAAATCCACATCGCTTTCGGAATCGGGATCCAAGCGCACGGCGAATGTCAAACTGGCGCTCAGCAATTTCAACGGCATGTGCGTACAGCCCGGAGAAATGGTGGATTTCAATAAGATCGTCGGTGAGCGTACGCCGGAACGCGGCTATAACGATGCTGTGGAATATGCAGGCACATCCATTACGGAAGGCTTCGGCGGGGGCACATGCCAGGCTTCGTCTACGCTATACGTCAACGTGGTCTACGCGGGGCTTCAGATCGATGAACGCTATCCGCATTCCATGACGGTCAGTTATACCAAGCCTTCTCTGGATGCGGCTGTTAACGATACGGGTACAAAAAACCTTCGCTTCACAAATAATACCAAATATCCCATCTATATCTTTACCAATGTGAACAGCGAAAGGGCTTATGTTTCCATCTGGGGCAAGCCTTCCGAGTACGCGATCGAGATCACAAGCGAGATCCTTGAAAGGAATATCAAATCCACCAAGATCACATATAAGCAGGATAAAGAAGGCAAGTACGTCTGGTATACGGATGAACAGCTCTTTGCCTCTGCCGGAAAAACCGGCATGCGTTCTCAGGCCTGGCGCTATTTCAAGCAGGGCGGGGAAGTCGTTACGGAAGAAAGGCTGTCCATCGATTACTATAACGCCCAGCCGGATGAATACTGGATCGGCGTGCATCTGAGAACAGGAGGGGAATGACCATGAAGAAAACATTCTGCACCCAAAAGGGACCTAAGGCTATTGGCCCGTATTCTACCTGCGCTGTCAATGGGGATACCGTGTACTTGTCGGGCATGCTCGGCACCGTGCCGGATACCGGGAAGCTGGCGGAGGGCGGGATCGAAGCGCAGACGGCGCAGGCACTCGCGAACATCAAGGCTGTGCTGGGAGAGCTTGGCTTAACACCTGCGGATGTTCTCAAGACGACGGTCTTCCTGACCGATATGGCAGATTTTCCGAAGGTGAATACACTTTATGCGGATGTTTTCGGCCCGGATTATCCTGCCCGTTCCTGCTTTGCGGTAGCGGGGCTCCCGGCAGGCGGCCTGGTGGAGATCGAGTGTATCGCCGCCATGACACACTGAGAGAACATGACAAACGAAAACGATCGGAGGGTTGAGTTTATGGACAGGCAGATCGCGAAAGATGCTTCGAAGTGGCTGGGTGTGATCTTCTGGGTCAACATCACCAGGATATTTCTGACAGTGTTGAGCTTCGTGCTCCCGATCTTAAGATCCACGGTTTTACCTTGGATCACGATTTTGCTTTTTGCTGTGGAAACGGTTTGCCTCTTCAAATGTACCCGCGCGGATGAAAGCTTCCGGATCGCTGCCGAATATGCCCTGGCTGCTTATCTCATAGCGCAAGCGCTTACGAGGCTGGATCTCTTTAGCACAGACAACCTTATGGCACAGTTGTCCGCTGAGAGAGCTTTGCTTGAGAGCGGCGGGACGGCGGACCTGCAGTCATTGCACGCGTTAGGGGATCTGCTGAAAGAATATTCCTGGAAGGGGTCGATTGTCTTCGTGATTCCGGGGATATTGAATGCCATGAGGGATTACAGGCTTTTCAGAGGCTTTTCCGGGGTTACGCAGGTTTGGGATGAAAAGCTCCCGGCGAAATGGAAGAGCGTCTGGAAAGGGTATCTTGCCTGCTGGATCATCTCGGCGGCGGTGGTCGTGCTTACGTTTGGACTGATGATTTCATTTAGCAGCCTCCTCACAGGACTGGAATCCGTGGGAACAGCCGCCGGGCCGGTGGATCATACTGCTCCGTACTTACTGCTTGCGGTGCTGTTTATGGTTATGGTGCTTGCTGTTCTGATCTTATCTCTGATCACCTATATACGTCACCTGATATACCTCCATAGGACGGTGAAGCGGCTTGGAGATGCGTGACTGAGAACTGCGGGTTTTCATATAGGGCAGATGCGGTTTTCGTACGCCGGCAGGGATCCCTGTTGGCGTTCTTGCTTTTTTGTCTTTTCTCAGCTGCAACTATACGCAGATCATCTTCGTCTGAAAGAACAGGAGGCGACAATAAAATGATAAATACCGGTAAGATAACGGCACTTGTGCTTTGTGTGATACTGGCCCTCGCGCCCTGCGCTATCGCGGAGACGGCGGATGGCGAGCTGGCGGCGGCAGTGCTCTCCTGCAGAGAACAGCTGGGCATCGGGGATGATTACGAGGAATTCACATCGGATCTATATAGAGAGGGAGGCCTCTTCCGCTATTCGTTCAGCTGGTCCGGATCGAATGGCGATCTGTATGTGACGTGCGGAAGGGACGGCACGGTCTATGAATATAACCGCTCAGACAATGAGAGCGGATATACATACGATCCTTTCTATTCTCCCGCATTCCCAAACGGCGGCAGGGACAACGCAAAGCAGGCCGCGGAGGCGTTCCTTGCGTGCGTGCTGCCGGAGCCCTGGGGATGGAAGTGGGATGAGGATGCGGAAGAAGGCATATTGACAGGAACCCGTTACAGCTACGGGTTTTCCGCAGTGCTCACCGTGAATGGGTATGAGACGGATTACGGCATCTATGTGAGCGTCAGAGCATCGGATGGAACGGTCACCTCTTATTCCAGGTATGACAGTTATACAGATCATACGGTAAAGGCCGTACCGGCGCAGCTGTTTGATGCCGCCGCGGCGAAGCAGCTGCTCGCGGAAGGCTTTTCCGCCCGCCTGCATTACTACGATGCGGATGGGAAAACAGAAAAGCAGCTCTGCTGGCGGATACTGAGAGACGACCCATCCTATGTGGATGCAGGATCCGGTGAACCCGTCGGAACGGGAGTTACTGCCGCTGCGACGTCCGACCGGGGAGAGTATCCGGAAGAGGCGGATGACGCATCCGCAAAGGCTATGGGGGGTTATACTCTGACGGAGTATGAACTCGCGGGTATCGAGGAAACTGAAGGGCTTATGAATGAATCGGGATTGGATGCCGCAGCGAGGGCGTACGAGGAGTTTGGGCTGGATGCTGCGTTTACGCTTCGATCGGTACGCGTTTTTCGCAATGCGGACGGGGAAGGCTATACCGCCAGGCTCGAATACAGCACTGCCGGATCGGATGGCCAAGGCGCACAGGATAAGATCGCCGTATACGGCGAGGATGAGGCTGCCGTTGTGAAGACAGTAGAGCTTGATGCCGCGGATGGGCATCTGCTGGGGCTGATGACCGGCCGGCATATCCCATACAGCACCGGAGAGGATCAGGAAACTCATGCTTTCGGAGAGGAAAAATGCCTGGAGACTGCGCGTGCTTTCCTGAATAAGTATTATCCGGAGGATTTCCTGCAGACCCAAAGCAGTCTTGTTTCCGGTAAGGGGACGGAAACCCTTTTCTTCCGCTTTACCCGCTGCGTGAACGATGCTCTCTACGATGCCAATTACTATATGGTGGGTATAAACAGCGATACGCTGACAGTGGATGAATTTGGCCGGAACTGGGAAGAGGAGGCTGTATTTGCGCCGGCGGACGGCATAATCGCCTCCCAGAAGGCTGTTGTGAGTGCACTCAATCATTATGATATCACTCTGCGTTACGCGAGTATTCCGAAGGATGGGGATGATACTGCCACATCCTTTGATACCGTGCTTGTATATGCACTGAAACAGGATGCGTACTTTGACAGTGTGGATGCCTATACCGGCGAACCGATACGGTACGACCCCGTGAACAGGACCTATGCTTATACGGATATTGCAGACAGCGGATATGCTCTTGAAATAGAGAAGCTTGCGCGTTACGGCATCGGTTTTGCAGGCGGCAGATTCCTGCCGCAGGAAAAGGCGACCTGGCACGATGCCCTTGTGCTGCTCCTGCAGGCGGATGGCATGGCTGTTGACCAGGATACGGATTGGCAGACGCTGTGCATGCATGCATTCTGGAAAGGTCTTTCCTGCCCTTACGCGGAAGATGATCCTGTTACTTCTTTTGATCTGGCAAAGCTGCTCGTGAATGGTTCCGGCTATGGGAAGGCTGCCGTATATGAGGATATCTTTCGGAACGATTTTGCGGATGCGGCTGAGATCCCTTCCGGAGGGAAGGGTATTGCGGCGATCGCAAATGCCATGGGCTTCCTGGAGGCAGACGCGGAAGGCAGGCTGAATCCCGGCATGGAGTTGACGCGGGAACAAACCGCGCATATGCTCTATCGCTTTCTTGACAGGTAAATATTATTCCTTACAAGGGGAGGCTGCGTGAAAGACAGCCTCCTTTTTTTTCGTATATTTGGATTTAAAGGAATGGATGTTGCCATTCGCAGGGATTTATGCTACGATACATTCTGGCGTCAGCCGCAAAAAAACAGTGAGGGTATCCCGGATGGAAAACACTATTACAGAAAAAAAAGGCAACAACAAGAAAAAAGTGCAGCTTGTTCTCTTTTTTATCAAGGGAGCTAAGCGGTATTTTGTCCTGAGCATCCTTATGGCTGGGCTTTCCGCGTACGCGGATATGCTCACGCCTCAGATCATCCGAGCGGCGATCGATAACGCGATAGGCGGTGCGGAGCCCACTTTTTCGCCCTTCATCATGAAGATCGTGGATGTCGCGGGCGGCTTTGCCTATTTGGGAAAGCATCTGTGGATCATGGCTGCGGCAGTTATGGCAGTTGCGCTGGTCAAGGTCATATCCCAGTACCTGTTCCGCGTCAGCAATACCAAGGGCTCGGAGACCATGGTCAAGACCATGCGCGACAACCTCTTTACGCATATTGAGAGGCTGCCGTATTCCTGGCATATGAAGAACCAGACGGGAGATATCATACAGAGGTGCACATCTGATATCGATACGACCCGCAACTTCGTATCCGAGCAGCTGACTGGCATATTCCGCATTGTGCTGATGGTGATACTTTCTTTAAGCTTCATGATATCTATGAACCCGCTGCTCACGCTGATCTCAGCGATACCGCTGCCGTTCATCATGCTCTATTCATTTAAATTCCATACCAGCATAGGGCAGGGCTTTATGGACTGCGATGTCAACGAGGGCAAGCTTTCCGCCATGGCGCAGGAGAATCTGACGGGCGTGCGCGTAGTGCGCGCCTTCGGACGGGAGCGTTATGAGCAGGAAAGGTTCCACGGGCAGAACGATCATTATACCGGCCTTTGGGTAAAGCTTGGCAAGACCATGGCCCGCTTCTGGTCCGTATCGGACCTGCTGGCGGGGGTGCAGATCATGCTGATCCTCGTGTCCGGTGCCGTCATGTGCGTAAAAGGCAATATGACCAGCGGCCAGTATGTGGCCTTTGTCCACTACAACGCCATGCTCACATGGCCTATCAGGCAGCTGGGCCGCATGATCTCCGAAATGAGCAAGGCCGGGGTCTCTATCGACAGGATACGCTACATCATGGAATCCGAAACGGAAAAGGACAGGGAGAAGACACTGCCCGTACCTGCGAACGGCGATATCCGCTTTGATCATGTGACCTTCACCTATGACGGCGCACAGGAGACGCTGCACGATATCTCCTTTACCGTGAAAGCCGGCACCACGCTGGGCATCCTCGGCGGCACGGGCTCCGGAAAATCTACGCTGATGCTGCTCCTTGACAGGCTATACGACCTGCCGGAGGGCAGCGGCAGCATCACGATAGGCGGTGTTGACATCCGTGATATGAAGGCGGAGGAGCTGCGAGCCAATATCGGCATGGTGCTGCAGGAGCCGTTCCTGTTCTCCCGTACGCTGGGCTCGAATATCGGCATAACGGATGAAAAGATCACTCTCACGGATATCAGGGAGGCGGCCCGCGCCGCCTGCCTGGACGATACGGTGCAGGGCTTTACCAAGCAGTACGATACCTTTGTGGGTGAGCGCGGCGTTACGCTTTCCGGCGGACAGAAGCAGCGGGCGGCCATCGCGCGCATGCTGGTGCAGAAGACGCCCATCATGATACTGGATGACTCCCTTTCCGCCGTGGATACGGAGACGGATGCGAAGATACGCGCCTCTCTTGAGCAGCGGTTCGGCAGCGCTACCATATTCATCATATCCCACCGCATTACCACGCTTTCCAAGGCGGACCGGATCATCGTGCTGGATCACGGCAGGATCGCCGAACAGGGCACGCCGGAGGAGCTGCGTGAGAACAGCGTGATCTATAAGCGGATCTACGATATCCAATCCGGTCACGGAGAGGAGGAAGACGAATGATGACGACAGCAGAAAAGAAGAAAGACAGCCTGCCGTTTTTCGGCATAGGCAAGATCATACCCTATATCAGGAAGTATTCTAAGCACCTGGTGCTCATGGTAGTCTGCGGCATACTCTCGGGCCTGTTCGATATCGTGATGCCCCTGTTCCAGAAATATGCGCTCAACCATTATGTCGGGGAGAAGACTCTTGATACCCTCGGCTGGTTTATAGCACTGTACGCTGCGACGGGTATCCTGGTCTGCATCATGACCTATATCTCCTGTTCCATAGCCATGGCGACGGAGGTGCGGGTGAACAGGGACCTGCGAAACGCTGCCTTTGACCACCTGCAGACACTGTCATTTTCCTACTTCAACCAGAACAGCGTTGGCTATATCCATGCCAGAGTCATGAGCGATACCTCCAGGATCGGCTCACTCTCCTCCTGGACTCTGATGGACGCCATCTGGCATTCCACGTATTTTATCGGCGCGCTCGTCGTCATGTTCCTGACGAACGCGAAGCTCGCTGCCCTCGTCTTCCTGATCGTGCCGTTCATTACGGTGCTCTTCTCATTTTTCCAGAAGCACCTGGTGCGTGTCAATCGCGAGATCCGTGAGACGAACTCCAAGATAACCGGTGATTTTAACGAGGGGATCACCGGCGCGAAGACGATCAAGACGCTCGTCATCGAGGAGACGATACGCGACGAGCTTACGAAGGATACCGCAGAGATCAAGCGCAAGAGCGTGCGCGCGGCACGCCTGAGAGGCCTTTTCTCCGCTACCATGAACATGGCCTCCTCCGTCGCCATTGCGCTGGTACTGTGGCGCGGCGGCTACATCGCCGAAAGCGAAGTGGGAACCTTTTCCATGTTCATGACATACGCGGAGGGCTTGATGGAACCGGTGCGCTGGCTGATCGACGTGGTATCGGACCTGATCACCACACAGGTCAACATCGAAAGGTTCTCAAAGCTTGTGGAGACGAAGTCTGATGTCTCCGACAGCCCGGAAGTGATCGAGAAATACGGCGATACCTTCCATCCGAAAAAGGAGAACTGGGAAGAGCTCAAAGGCGATATCCGCTTTGAAGATGTTTCTTTCAAATATCCCGACGGGGATGAGCTCGTGCTGGAGCATTTCGACCTGGATATCCCGTACGGCTCCAATATCGCCATCGTGGGTGAAACAGGCGCTGGGAAATCCACGCTTGTGAACCTCGTTTGCCGCTTTTACGAACCCACCTCCGGCAAGGTGCTCATAGACGGGCGCGATGCGCGCGAACGCAGCCAGCTGTGGCTCCATTCCAATATCGGTTACGTGCTCCAGTCGCCGCATCTGTTTTCCGGCACCATAAGGGAAAACATGCTCTACGGCAACCTTGGCGCTTCCGAAGAGGATATCTGGCGTGCCTTAAAGCTCGTTTCTGCGGATGAGGTGGTAAACAAGCTGGAGAAGGGCCTTGAAACGGATGTAGGCGAGGGCGGAAACCTGCTCTCCACGGGTGAGAAACAGCTCATCTGCTTTGCAAGGGCGATACTGGCGGATCCGCGGATACTGGTACTGGATGAGGCGACGGCCTCGGTGGATACCATTACGGAGCAGAAGATACAGGCGGCCATCGATACCATCATCAAGGGCCGCACATCACTTGTGATCGCGCACAGGCTTTCCACCGTGCGCAATGCCGATGTCATACTGGTCGTAAAGGACGGAAAGATCATCGAGCGCGGCCGCCATAAAGAGCTGCTCAGGCAGCGCGGGCATTATTACGAGCTCTATACCCGCCAGTACGAGGATGAGGCAACAGGCAAGGCACTTGCCTGACGATACCGGAAGCAGGGTGAGGATATGGATTACGGATACGTAGACCTGGATGCTTTTTGGAAGGATGACGAAAAGGCGCATGAAAACAACTGCTTTTCAGGGGCACC
>DBXA01000129.1:17177-21231 GCA_002309235.1 Christensenella sp. UBA1224
TACAACGACAAGGCGGAAAAGATCGTCGGAAAGCGCCTCCTTAGGGAGAAATTCCTGCCGGAGGACGCTGCCTTTCCCTATGTAAAGCGCATCGGCGAGGTATTCGGCGGTGAGTATAAGATCGTCCACGCCAGCGAATGGCTGGACAAGTGCATATTCGATACCGAACAACTGGAAAAGACGCTCGACAGAGTGGAAAAGATGGACCTGCGCGCCTTCATGCTGCCGGATAACTGGGAGAGCGAAAAGAAGCGCATCTATGAGACCTACGGCCTCAAGCCGCCTCTCATGCGGCATATCCGCGGCCCGGTAACGCTTGCCTGCTCTCTCATGGGGACAGAGGATTTCCTCTACTTCCTCATGGATGAGGAAGAGCTTGCGGAGCGTTTTTCCCGTGTGATCACACAGGTGATACTGGGCATGGCGCAGGTCATGGATGAGGAGGCGGGTGTAACGGCGGAAACGGAGCCTGGATTCTCCTTCGCGGATGACAACTGCTGCCTGCTGACGCCGGATATGTACGAGGCCTTCGGCTATCCTGTGCTGCGGGATGTATTCGCCAGATACAGCCCCAAGCCCGGCGACAGGCGCTACCAGCATTCCGACAGCGCCATGGGACACCTGCTCCCGATACTTGGCAGACTCGATCTCAATGGCGTCAACTTCGGCCCCACCGTGATGGCGCCTGAGATCCGCAGATACTTGCCGCACGCCCGCATCGACGGCTGTATAGACCCGATGGTCTTCATGCGCAACGAGAGGGAGGAGCTCATCCGGCAGACAATACGGGATGTAGAGGCTTTCTTCGAATGCGACGGCGTGAACATCTCCACGGCGGGCTCCATCAATAACGGCTCATCCCTGGAGAGCATGCGCCTTATGATGAGCGTGATACAATCTATGCACAAGTGACCTGACGTGCCGGAGGGAAGTGGCTGAATGAAAGACAGGGGATATGCAAGGCTTGTCATCCTCTATGGGATCTATTTCCTCGGACTCGGTGCGACGGGATTTACAGGCGTGTACCTGGGCGGAAAGGGCATGACAAATTCCCAGATAGGCCTGCTGATGAGCATACCGCCGCTCATTGCCTTTGTTTTTCAGCCCATATGGGGAATGGCAGGGGACAGGGCCAGGTACAAGAGGTCTGCTTTGTCATTGTGCTTCCTGCTCTCGGCATTAGCCTGCCTGCTGATAGATCTGTCCGGCAGTTTCCTTACGCTGCTCGTCTCCTTTACGGTCTATAACTGCGTTTCCCAGGGCATGTCGCCTCTCGCTCAGTCTATCTCGATCGAATATTCGCGAAATACGAAATACGGTTTCGGGCCTATCCGCATGGCAGGATCCATCGCCTATCAGCTTATGATACTGCTGGCGGGCTTTATCCTTTCGGACGATATGCCGGAGCTTTATCGGATCGTAAGTGTCTGTTACTTTATCAGCGCTGCTTTCAGCCTTGCTGTGCCGCCTGTCAGAGGGCACCAGCACGATTCGGAAAAGCTGAATCCGCTTTCTGTACTGAAGGATAAAAAGATCTGCTTCCTCCTGTGCATGAGCTTATGCGGAAAGACGGCAAGCATGTTCGGCGTATCGTTCTTCAACAAATATATACAGGAGCTCTTTGCCGATAATGTGCGCATGTCGATACTCGCGTATACCGCGATCGTGCTGGAAATACCGTTCCTGCTCCTGTCAAAGAGGCTGATGAAGAGCTTCAAGGTCACCGTTTGGGTACTGATCGGTCTGGCGGCGAACGCTGTCCGTTTTATCGGGATCGGGTTGTTCACGTCATTCCCGCTTCTGATCGCTTTGCAGCTTTTGCAGGTATCCGTCATGGCGTGCTTTGAGTTCTACCCTTCTCTGTATCTGGACCGGCGGGTACAAAAGGAACTGCGCGGATCTATGCAGTCCGTGAATACCCTTGTAACATTCGGCCTTTCCCAGATCACCGGTTCCCTGCTCGGCGGCTTTATCGCGGATACCGCCGGCATACAGCATACGTTCCTGATATACGGCCTGTTCCTCACGGTCATGTGCGCCGTCTTCTTCCTGCCGGCGCGCAGGATCGATATGGAATGGCAGAATGATTAATGAAAAGGAGATAATGGCAATGGCTCAAGAAGATTTCTCTACCCTCGGCGTACAGGGACTGTTGAAGGAAGGCGGCTATACCTGCCCTTATTGCGGCAGGCACCATGGCACTGCTCTGAAGATACTGAAGATCGGCTCCGGCGTCATACGGACGGTTCCGGAGGTTCTTGCGCAGATCGGGGCTAAAAAGCCCTACATCATCTGTGACGACCATACCTGGGAGGCTGCCGGGAAGCAAGTGACGGAGATACTGAAGGAAGCGGGCATCGCCTATTCCATGTTCCGCTTCCACGAGGAAAATCTGGATCCGGATGAGCATGCTCTGGGCAATATCGCCATGAATTACGATGCCTCCTGCGATATCATCATGGCTGTCGGCTCCGGCGTGCTCAACGATCTATCCAAGGTCCTCGGCAACATAGCGGATAAAAAGACCATGGTGGTGGCGACAGCGCCTTCCATGGACGGGTATGCCTCCAATTCCTCTTCTATGCTGGTTGGCGGCATCAAGACAACGCTGTACAACAAATGTCCTACCGCCATCATAGCGGATATCGATATCATCCGCATGGCGCCTATGCGCATGCTCAAGGCGGGCCTTGGCGATGTGGTCGCCAAGTACGTGTCCATCTGTGAGTGGCGCATTTCGAACCTGGTGACGGGGGAGGCGTACTGCGAGGGCATTGCGAAGGTCGTACGCAATGGAGTGGCAAAGCTTGTAGCCGTGGCGGACAAACTGACACAGCGGGATCCCGGAACCGTTCAGAACATCATGGAGGGCTTGATATTGACGGGCGTCGCTATGAGCTACGCGGGCTCTTCACGGCCGGCATCGGGCCTGGAGCATTATTTCTCCCACATCTGGGATATGATGTGCCTGGAAAGAGGCGTCGCGCCGGACCTGCACGGCATACAGGTAGGCGTCGGCACGGTACTCACGATACGCCTGTACCAGTGGATCAGAACTCTTACGCCCGATAAGGCAAAGGGCCTTGCCGCTGTCGCGGCCTTTGACAGGGCAAAGTATGAAAAGGACGTGGCGCGCATTTTCGGAAAGATCGCTCCTTCTATCCTGGAGATCGAGGACAGGGTCAGGAAGAACGATCCGGAGAAGCACGCGAAACGGCTCAGCATCATATGCGATAACTGGGATAAGATCCTCACTATGATTGATGAAGAGCTGCCGCCCATTGACGAGTTCGAGAACATGATGAAGAGCGCCGAGATGCCCATGCTGCCTGCGGATATGGAATTTGAGGTAACGCCTCTGGATGTGCAGGATGCCCTGCGCGGCTCCCGCGAGATACGCGATAAGTACATAGGCTCCAGTGTCCTTTGGGATCTGGGACTCCTGGAAGAGGCAATAGAACGCGTCCTTGGCTATGCCGAAATGCGATGAGCGCGTTTGCGGCTGACGGTTGGGAGGAGATAATATGAGACAGGATGGAAAATGGGATCTTTCGGCCATCTACGCGGGCTTTGAGGATCCGGCATATGAAAAGGACATCGCATGCATCGGAGAATGGCTCGGCCAGGCGGAAAAGATGCTCGCGGCAGGGGATGCGGACCTGCATGCCCTGGTGGAGCTCTATGAAAATTTGAGTGAGAAGCTGCGTACGGTATCGTCTCTATCCATGCTCACGCTCTCTGCGGAGGCGGGGAACAGGCAGGCGATGGCGCAGCAGGACCGCATCATGAAGATATCCATGCGCATGCGGCAGGCTGCCAGCGCTATGACGGCCTATGTCGGCGGCATGGAGGACCTGGAGGAGCGTATCGAGGCGGATCCCTTCCTGAAGGCGCGTGCTTTCTTCCTGCGGGATATGAAGGATAAGTACGCGCATATCCTGCCGCCGGAGATCGAAAAGGTGGTGCTCAGGATGAGCATGTCCGGCGCGCAGGCCTGGTCACAGCTGCGCGGCAGGCTGGATGCGGGGCACATGATCGATATCGAGCTGGATGG
>DBXA01000129.1:21280-26371 GCA_002309235.1 Christensenella sp. UBA1224
CGCAAAAAGGCGTATGAGGCGGAGCTGGCCTCCTATCCGCGCATGGAAACGGCTATGGCTGCCTGCCTGAACGGCATCAAGGGCGAATCCATCACCAGAGCGGAGCTCCGTCGTTACGCTTCCCCTCTGGATGCCGCGCTGGAAAGCGCCAATATGGACAGGGAGACGCTGGACGCGCTGCTCACGGCCATGAAGGAATCCCTTCCGGGATTCCGCAGGTATTTCCGGCTGAAGGCCAAAGTGCTGGGCCATGAGGGCGGCCTTCCCTTCTGGGAGCTGTTCGCCCCGCTGGGCGGCAGCGGCAAGGTCTACACCGCGCAGGAGGCAAAGGAGCTGCTGATGGATGTGCTGGGCGGCTTCTCTTCTGAGATGGGCGAATTTATCGGCTATATGTTCGATCATGACCATATCGATCTGTACCCGCGGGAAGGAAAGCGCGGCGGCGCGTTCTGCGCCGGCGTGCACAGCGCGAAGACCAGCTATATACTCACCAATTTCGACGGATCCCTGGACAGTGTTGGTACACTTGCCCATGAGCTTGGCCATGGCTTCCACAATGTATGCATGCAGGATATCCCCGCTTTGGCGGCAGGGTACCCGATGCCGCTTGCGGAGACGGCGTCCATCTTCAATGAGACCCTCTTCTCCGATGCGCTCAAAAAACGCTCTCAGGGCGGCGATATGCTCGCTATTTTGGATCAGGAGCTTTCGGGGGCCGCGCAGGTGATAGTGGATATCATGAGCCGCTTCCTCTTTGAAAAAGAAGTGTTTGCGAGGCGTGAGGACCATACTATGTCCGCAGAGGAATTGTGCGCCATCATGACCGATGCCCAGAAGCAGACATACGGGGACGGGCTGGATGAAAAACAGATGCATCCGTACATGTGGGCCTGCAAGCCGCATTACTACAGCGCGGGGCTTGATTTCTACAATTTCCCCTATGCCTTCGGGCTCCTGTTCGGAAAGGGCGTTTTTGCCCTCTATGAGAAAATGGGAAAGGATACCTTCCTGCCGGTGTACAAGGAGCTCCTGCGCTCCGCCGGCAGCGGCAATGTGCGCGAGGTCGCCGCGGGTGTCGGCATCGACGTGGCGGATCCGGATTTCTGGCGTCAGTCCCTGCGGGTGGTGCTCGCCGGCGTGGATGAGATGGAGAAGCTCGTGAACGGCTGAAATACGGTAAGATACGCTGCACTGTAACGTTATAGAGAAAAGCGGGGGTTGTTCTTCCGGACGCCTCCGCTTCTTTTTGTGCTTTCTCTGTATTTTATCGGGAACGAGCTCACATGCCGGCGGTAGACAAAACTTCATGCCTGGTGGTATCCTTTGTGTACGGCAACGGTACAGGCCGGTATGAAGCAGGGGAGGCATCTATGGGAGAAAGGGAGAGGGAGACTGCCATCGTACGGGAGCTTGCGAAAAAGGTGATGGAGATCGCCTTGTCGGACAGGCATGTTCGCATGCGCAGGCGGTTCCGTGACAGTAATGACCTGAAGATCGTAAGGCCGCCTCTTTTGCTTGAGGAGGTCCCCTGGCATGAAATGAATGTAGACGGCGAGCTGGACTGTCTGTGCGCGGATGAGGATCTGCGCCGCATGGAATACGCGCTGCGCGTACTGCTCTTCCGGGAGAAGCACTTCCGCTGTGATAACTTTATCGAGCCTGTATGGGTGGTGCAGAGAGCGTTCACGAATACAGGCATTGGATTTGAGATAGAGGAAAAGCGGCTGGCGGTCGACAGCGCAAACAATATCGTTTCCCATGAATATACGGATGTTTTGGCGGATGAGCGAAGCCTTGAACGCTACCACGATCCGGTGATAACCGCCCATCCGGATATCGATGCCCGCAATATTGGATTGGCGGAAGAGGTGCTGGACGGCATCATGTCGGTGGAGCTGCGGGGCAGTTACTTTTATTATCCGCCCTGGGACAGGATAGCCATGCTCAGGGGCGTGCAGCCCATCCTTATCGATATGTACGACAGACCGGAATACCTGCATGAGATCATGCGCCTGTTTACCCGGGGGATGGCCTGTGAGATGGACCAGTGGGAGGCCCTGGGCCTGTGCGATCCCCGGGGCATCGGTGTGCACTGTACGCCGGGCCTGGTCACGCTCGATCATGAACCGGACCCTGCTCACTACGGCTGCCGGGATGTCTGGTTCCGCACTATGGCACAGATGTTTTCCGCCGTTTCGCCTGAGATGCTGGATGAATTCGATCTCAGGTATTCCATCCCGCTGGCAGCACGCTGTGCCTACACTTATTACGGATGCTGCGAGCCGCTGGATGACCGGATCGACAAGCTCAGGCAATTCCCCAATCTGCGCAAGATAGGGGTCAGCTCCTGGGCGGACGTGGAGAGGAGTGCGGAGGCTATCGGCGGCGATTATGTGCTCTCCCGCAAACCGAACCCGGCGTATGTTGTCATTGATACCGATCCGGAAACGGTCCGGCGGGAGATCATCGAAACGGCACGGCTGTGCCTGAAGTACGGCTGCCCCTGCGATATCACGCTCAAGGATATCAGTACTGTAGGCTATAAGCTGAAAAACCTGATCGTCTGGACGGAAACGGCTTCCGCAGTGCTGGATGAGTATTACGGGGAAGCCTGAAGGATACCGGTTTATGAACAGGAGCGTGAAGAGAATGCCGGCAGGCGTTGTTTCGGTCATCATCAATATCGTGTATTTCATCATACTGAGAATGGACCTGTATACGGACCGGGCTATGATGGCGGACGGGAGTATGGGGGAATGGCATTGGAGCCCCATCGACAGACTGGGCGCTGCGGATCAGGGCATGCTGCTGGATCTGCAGATCATCTTTGGCGCGGTCAGCATCATAACCGGTATCCTCGCCCTGTGCGGCATCAAAAAAAGCGTCATAAAGAAGATCTGGCTTGTCAGCACGGTGGCTTCGACGGCCGTATTCATCACCATTATGATAACCGCGGGCAAAACGCACCCTCATTACGGCTGATAGAGGAGCACTGAGCGGCTCAACTGCCGCGGGAGTTGTCTCGCGCAGCAATCGCTGGTTTTTCTTTTCCCGGTCTGTTATGATGATGCCATAATAAAGAAAAGGAGAGATCAATATGGATATGGGAAAAGAGATCCGCCGTCTCAGGAATGACAGGGGCCTCACACAGGAAGGCCTTGCTGCGGCGCTCAACGTGACGGCGCAGACCGTCAGCAAATGGGAATGTGGGAATACCATGCCGGACGTGCAGATGCTGCCGGAGATCGCCGTATACTTCGGCGTTACCATCGACCAGCTCTTCGCCATGACACCCGAACAGCAATTGGACAGGATAGAAAACCAGATCTACGCCCGCGGCATGTTTGACGAGGCGGAGGAGCGCCAAGTAGTGCAGCGGCTTCTCGCGATCGGTGAAGACCCGCAATATGCGGGCAAGGCGCAGCTGAACCTGTCAAAGCTCTACAACAACCAGGCAGAGCAGTACCGTATGCTCGCGGTAAAGCACGGCAAGGAGGCTGTGGAAAAGACCGGCGGCGATCCTGATGCCATCAGCGAGCTGGCAAACGCCTGGGGAAGCTATATCCCGGATTGGAATGTGCGCAACCACCATGCTCTCATAGAATGGTTCAGCGAATACTGCCGCCTTCATCCGAAAAACCGCTCTGCTGTCATGTGGCTGCTGGACAACCTGATCGACGACAGGCGCCTTACCGAGGCACGCGAATGGCTGGAAAAGCTTGCGGCCATCGACAATACCTTCCGGGTGCCCAACTACCGCTACCAGATAGCGCTTGCCGCGGGAGAGGCAAAAGAGGCAGAGAAGCTGCTGCGCGGCATGGAGGAGATGGAAGACCAGGAATGGTGCTGGGCCCTGGAGCTTGGGGATATCTATACCCAGAGGCAGGAATACGATAAGGCCATAGAATGGTACCGCAAAGGCTTAGAGGCGCAGCCATCGCCAAAGTTTACCGATGGGCTGACCAGTATCGCCCATATCTGCGAGATCCGCGGCGACAGGGCCGGCGCGATCGCGGCCTACCGCGAGGTCCTGCGCCTGATGCGGGAAGACTGGGGCATCGTCAGCGGCGAAGAACGCGACGCCGTGGAGCGCGCGATCCGGAAGCTGCGGGACGGCGATTGATCGAAGCCCAAAGGAGCCAAAGAGGCAGAAACGGCGTGACCATTGCGCTCACGCCGTTTTTGCCTCTTGGATTTTGTGGGGCAAAATCCGATGCTCGCTATGACTGTGGACAAAGGCGCATCCAAGGCTTCCCCTTGAGGGGAAGGCTTTTTCTGTCCTCGCGGTATCTCAACAAACCGGAATTCAGCGCTCTTTTTGGGTTCCCTTCCACTTCAGCCATAAAGGGCTTAACAAAGATGCTTTGGGATCATCCTGTAAAGTTTGACATGGAAAATCATCGCAATGACCACAAGATATGATTTTTTTATTTAGTGCGCAGTCACGAGCATAACACTCTCCGCCAACATTTCCTTTGAGGCAAGCTTTGCAAGTATCTGCAAGGTAACTCGGACATTGACCACAGTAATAACCGCATTTTCCCAATAATTCCCTATCCATATTCAGAACCTCATAAGACATCGATTTATCGGGGAAATAATAACACAGCAACCCGGCATAATCAATTTCGGTTTAATAGTTGCGCTCAAAAAGCGCGAGGGAAGCACTTCCTTACGAAGTGCCTCCGCCGGCCGCTTTGTTTTTTTCTTGACACGGACGCGCGGCGCGCCTAAAATAAAGTGTCACCATTTTTTTAGCAGGAGGAACATGACTGAGATGAAAAAACTGCTGTCTCTTATTCTTGTCCTTGCGATGCTGCTGTCGGCGGCGGCCTTTGTCCCGCACGGCACGGCCTATGCCGAGGACGCGCCCGTGCTGCCCGCCCTGGGCGACACGGTCGAGGGCTTTGTCGTCAAGGACCTGCGCGACTTCCCGCTGGTCGGCGCGAAGATCGTGCTCTTCGAGCATGAGCGCACCGGCGCGCAGCTGATGTACATCGCCAACAGCGACACCAACCGCGTCTTTGACCTGAGCTTCTTCACCCGGGCCATCGACAACACCGGCCTGCCCCATGTGTTTGAACACGCCAC
>DBXA01000145.1:0-461 GCA_002309235.1 Christensenella sp. UBA1224
CTCAATGATCTGCATCTCGTCGTGAGCGCGAACATGCTGGGTATCCGCGAATCGAGGCGCATACTCGGCGAGATCGTGCTCGATTATGAGGATTACAAGGCCAGAAGGACTTTTCCGGACCAGATCTGCATCTTCGCCAAAGCCGTGGATATCCACGTGTACGACTGCTCCGATGAGGAATACCGGCGTTATTATGAGGAGTTCACGCATGTGGACAGATACGCGCCGGGAGAGTATTACGGCGTGCCGTACGGCGTGCTGATACCGAAGGGCTCCGACAACCTGTGGGTCGCCGGCAGGTGTGTTTCTACGGATGTCAAGGTGCAGGGTTCCCTGCGGGTCCAGCCTGCCGCATCCATGATGGGGCAGGCAGCCGGGGTCGCTGCACTGCAGGCAGTCAGGCGCGGCTGCGCTTCAACACAGGTCGATACGATGGAGCTGGTGGAGACGCTCAGATCCCA
>DBXA01000145.1:558-3243 GCA_002309235.1 Christensenella sp. UBA1224
CGGCAGAACACGCTCAGGCTGCTCGACAAGCCGGCATTTGCAAAGCCGCTGGCCGCTATCGGGGCAGGGGATGACGAATTGCTTGATTTCTTCCGGGAGGATATCGGTCCCTTTTACCGTCTTCCGGATGAATGGCTCGCGAATAAATACGGCCGTCCCTTTGAAAGGAGCGAGATCTCGATCCTCAGCTGGGTGATGCCGCAGACAGAGGAGACGCGCCTGGCAAATGAGAAGGAGACAAGAGTCCCCTCCTATCCCTGGGCGCTGAACCGCACATACGGAGAGGAATTTCAGAGGGATCTGGCAAAGGCGATGGAGGACTGGCTGGATTCAGAGGGGATAGCGGCTGTCGCGCCGATGGCGAGCCCGGATTTCAAATGGGAGACATCGGAAAAGTACGGCTACGCTTCCCTCTGGAGCGAAAGGCATACCGCATATCTTTGCGGACTGGGCACCTTTGGCCTGTGCGACGGGCTGATATCGCCGCTGGGCAAGGCGGTACGCTATGGGTCGGTGGTTTTTGCGCTTAAGCTGGAGCCCGATAAAAGGCCTTATACGAGGTATAACGAATACTGCATCGCGGATCTCGGCTGCAGGGCATGCGTTGACCGCTGTCCCGCCGGTGCGATCACGCCGGAAGGCGGGCATGACAAGAACAAGTGCAGGGATTACCAGGTCTCGATCATGAAGGAGATAAAAGAAAAATACGGCTTTGAGGGCACTTACGGCTGCGGTCTCTGCCAGACGGGGACGCCGTGCGAAAGGGGCATCCCGCACAGGCCGGCAGAATGAATGATCTGCTGGACTTGGGCTGCTCAACCGGAATGTTTGAGTTGACAAGCAGCCGCTGCGGGGGATATCATGATATCGCGGGGTTAAACCATTTAATACAAAAAAGGGGATATTGGATATGCTAAGAGTAGCGATGATCAGCAAATGGCATGTGCATGCAAAGGGTTACGCAAAGTTCGTACAGTCGCAGGAGGATGCCTGCATCTCCTGCGTGTGGGATGAAGATGAGGCAAGAGGCAGTGAATGGGCGCAGGAGCTGGGTGTGGACTTTGTCCCGGCGTATGAGGATGTCCTGGCAAGGGAGGATGTTGACGCGGTCTTCATCGATTCCCCGACCAATATGCACAAGGAGCTCATGATAAAGGCAGCCCGCGCGGGAAAACACATCTTCACCGAAAAGGTGATGGCGTTGAAAACGGCGGACTGCGATGAGATCATAGCGGAGATCGAAAAGGCGGGCGTAAAATTCGGCATTTCCTTCCCCCACAGGTGCATGCCCAGGAACCTCTTTGTCAAGCAGGCTGTGGAGAGCGGCGCGGTCGGCGAGGTGACGGTTCTCCGCGTGCGCAACTGCCACGACGGTGCCCTCGCGAACTGGCTGCCGGATTACTGGTATGATCCGGAGACCACGGGCGGCGGAGCCATGATGGACCTTGGCGCCCATCCGATGTATCTGTCTTCCTGGATACTCGGAAAGCCCACGCGCATCACATCCATGTTCAACAACAAGACGCCGCACCCTGTGGAGGACAACAGCGTATGCACGATAGAATTCGAGAATAAGGCGATCGCCATCTCGGAGACCAGTCTCGTTTCGCCCATGACGCCGGTCATGATGGAGATCTACGGTACGGATGGCGTTATCCTGTGTGTTGACGATGACGTGCGCATCAAGACGCGCGAGACGCAGGCCAAGATAGAGGGCGGCTGGGTAAAGCCGGTGCTCCCGAAGGCACTGCCGCATCCCGTCAGGCAGTGGATCGACGGCGTGCTCTACGGGAGGGAGATACTCTTCGGCACGAAGGAAGCACGCGCGCTGACAGAGCTCATGGAAGGCGCGTATATTGCCGATAAGGAAGGAAAGACGTACGAGTTCAAGCGCTGAAGCGCTTTGACCGCTCTGCCGCGCAGCCTGCGGGCTGCGCGGCATTTTAGGAAAGGATAACAAGATGAACGGTACAGCAGAGGTAAGGCTTGCCCGCCCGGATGAGACAGCGCAGGTCATAGATTTTATCAACATGGTGTTCAGTGTGGACCATGAGCCGCATAATTTCAAAAAATTGCTTCCCAAGGCGTACGCGGATGATGCCTGCACGCCGCCGGAGCACTATATCGTCGTCAATAACGGCAGGATCGAAGGCTGCGTCGGCCTTTTGCCTGTCGATATGACCGTGATGGGGGAAAAGCTCAGATGCGGTATCGTAGGCAGCGTCTCGGTACATCCGTATGCCCGGGGCTCAGGGTATATGAAGGCCTGTATGAATGCGATGCTGAAGGCTGCCGCGGAGCAGGAGCTTCAGCTCCTTTACCTTGGCGGAAAAAGGCAGAGATACGAGTATTTCGGCTTTTCACAGGGCGGTGTCGGCATGACGTTCGATCTGATAGAGGGGAATTTTGCGCACGGCTTTGCGGGGGCTTGTCCGGACGGCATCACCTTTGCCCCCATCGATCCGTATATACCCGAGAGCAGCGCTCTGTATGACAGCCAGACCGTGCACGCGCAGCGCATAGTTCAGGATTTCGGCATGATAGCGAAAAGCTGGATCTCAGAAGCCCGCGCGATCCTCAGGGATGGGGCTTTCATCGGCTACATGATCGTTAACGGGAGGCATATTACGGAGCTCGCTCTGCTGGACGAGGCGGATGCCTTCCATGTTCTGCCGGCCTGGTACA